>NZ_BAAAZP010000092.1:0-96346 GCF_039536965.1 Nonomuraea antimicrobica
CGGATACTGGTGCCTCTACACCGGGATCGGCCTGATCGACCCGCTGCGGATGGACCTGCTGCACAACCGCGTCTCGTCGGCCGAGCGCGCCACCGTGCTCTCCATGGACTCCCTGATCCAGCAGTTGGGCAACGTGGGCGGCGCCGTCCTGTTCGGCTGGCTGGCCGTCGCCTCCGGCACCTCGACGGCCTGGTACGCCGCGGCGGGGCTGGTGCTGGCGGCGGCCCTGCTCTATCCGAGGGTCGCGGCGGGCGCGGTCGTGCTTCGCCGGAGCGCGGAAGAACGCCGGTGACAACCCGGCGACGTCTCCGGACAATCCACTTTGCGGGGCCGACATGTGGCGCGCACGCAAAGGACGCGCATTCGGTGCACGGTAATTGTTTCGAGTATTTCGTTCGCATTTAGCCGGTGTTTTCACTTCGCCCGGCGGAGGCCGCGTAAAAGGCTTGGCGAAGCTCTGACTCCGGACAGGTGGAAACTTGACGAGATCTTCGGATTCCTGCGGATGCGGAGCGGCGGCGGGCCAATTACGCTTGGTTATGCGACGGCAAAGAGGGATCTCCCTCCGCACCTCCGCAAAAAAGAACAAGGGCCGCCGTTGCCGCGGCGACCCGTGTTCCCGCATGAAACTGACTCCGCAGGAGAGGAACCAGCGCTAAGTACATGCAAAACTTCCTCTACACCGTACTTAGTGCGTGCGTGGGCACGCAACAGAGTGGGTGTGAACCGCCACACGAGTTGCGCGCCACAGTCTTCTCCCGGGACTGGCTGCCTCATAAGGGCTGAGCTCAAAGGAGAGTTCTGCGTGCAGCACAACATCCCCTCCGGGCAACCGGAGAAGAAGACCGAGGCCACTCAGATCGTGGTCCCGAACGAGGCCCTGCGAACGCTCGTCAAGCTGGTCGCGTTCCTCGCATTCCTGGCAGCACTGGTCTTCCTCACCGTCAACGGTTTCGACCCCATGACGCTCGTGCCATTCGCCCCGCGTCTTTGACCCGCCCTTGTCGCCCAGCGGTGGGGCCCGGCCATCCAGCCCGGCCCCACCCGACCACTCAGGGGATCACCGTCCGCGTTCCTGGGTGGGCTGGGCGGGTGGGCTGGAGAGGCGGGCGGTCAGCTCGTCGGCGATCTTCGCGGTGATGCGGCCCGCGAGGTCGAGCTTGTCGCCGAGGCGGCCCTTGGGCGCCGCGATGTTGAGTGCCGCCACGACGCGGCCCCGGAAATCGCGTACGGGTGCGGAGCAGCCCACGACGCCCACCTCGAACTCCTCGTCCACGGTCGCGTAACCGCGGATCCTGATCCTGGCGAGCTCCTCCAGCAGCGCCTCCGTGCCGCCGAGCCGCAGGGCGCCCGCCGCGGCCAGCCGTTCCGGGGTGAACCAGTCGCGTACGGCGTCCGGCTCCCAGTCGGAGATCAGCACCCGGCCGGCGGAGGTGGCCGGTACGGCGACGCTGATCCCCTCCCAGCCCACCCCGCGAAAGGCGTGCGAGGGCGACTCGCTGAGCAGGGTGAGCACGTCACCGCCGCGCAGCACGCACAGGTGGACGGTCTCGTGGATCTGCGCGACCAGCCGCCGCAGGTAGGGCCCCGCGATGGCGACGAGCCGGGTCTCGCTGGTGCGGGCGGCCAGCGCGTACAGCCGCCACCCTAATCTGTAGCCCAGGGTGTCGGGGTCGCGCTCGACCAGGCCCTCCTCGGCCAGGGAGGCCAGCGCCCTGGAGACCTGCGTCTTCTCCCGCCCGACCAGCTCGGCCACGCGCACGACCCCGACCCCGCCCCCGGTCCCGCCGTACGTGGCGAGGACGTCGAGCAGTTCGAGGTCTCGGCGCAGGCCCGAGGCGTTGGTCCGGACCATCCGTCCTCCAGGTGCCATATGAACAACAGGTGTTGCGCCCTAGGCTTACACACATTTAACGTCTTCGTCACCTGAAACGGAGGAGATATGGACTTCTCCAGATATCTGGAACGTCGTTGGGACGACCTCCTGGAGCTGGCCGTTCAGCATGCCGCGGTGGTGACGCTTTCCGTCCTGCTCGCCACCGTGATCGGTGTCGCGGTCGGAGTGCTGACCTGGCGCAGCGACCGCGCCGGGACGATCGCCGTGTCCACGGCGGCGACCCTGCTGACCATTCCCTCGCTGGCACTGCTGGCGTTGCTGATCCCGCTGCTGGGGCTGGGCTGGGCGCCGACGGTGGTGGCGCTGGTCATCTACAGCCTGCTGCCGATCGTCCGCAACACCATCGCCGGGCTGCGCAGCGTGGACCCGGCCATCCTGGAGTCGGCGAGGGGCATGGGGCTGACCGACCGGCAGGTGGTGGCCAGGATCCAGCTACCGCTGGCCTGGCCGGTGATCATCACCGGGGTCCGGGTCTCGACCCAGATGCTGTTCGCGATCGCCACGATCGCCGCCTACGTGGCGGGTCCCGGCCTGGGCAACGAGATCCTGTCCGGGCTGGCCAGGCTCGGCTCCGCCAACGCGCTCAACCAGGCGGTAGCGGGCACCCTCGGCGTGGTGCTGCTGGCGCTCCTCTTCGACCTGGCCTTCGTCGGCCTCCGCCGCGCCACCACCCCCAGGGGGCTCCGTGTCTGACATCAAGCTCATCCAGGTGACCAAACAGTACGACGGCCAGTCGCAGCCCGCCGTCGACTCCGTCAGCCTCGACATCCCGGCGGGCGAGCTGGTGGTCTTCGTCGGCCCGTCGGGGTGCGGCAAGACCACCACGATGAAGATGATCAACCGGCTGATCGAGCCGACCAGCGGGCAGATCCTGCTGGGCGGCGAGGACGTGCTGGCCAGGGAGCCCAACGAGCTGCGCCGCCACATCGGCTACGTGATCCAGCAGATCGGGCTGTTCCCGCACCTGACGATCGCGGAGAACATCACGCTCGTGCCCGGCCTGCTCGGCTGGAGCGCGGAACGCTCGCGCAAACGTTCCGACGAGCTGCTCGACCTGGTCGGGCTCGACCCGTCGAGCTACCGCGACCGCTATCCCCGGCAGTTGTCCGGAGGCCAGCAGCAGCGGGTGGGCGTGGCCAGGGCGCTGGCGGCCGACCCGCCGGTGATGCTGATGGACGAGCCGTTCGGCGCCACCGACCCGATCACCAGGGAACGGCTGCAGAACGAGTTCCTGCGGCTGCAGGCCGAGCTGCGCAAGACCATCGTCTTCGTCACCCACGACTTCGACGAGGCCGTCAAGCTGGGCGACCGGATCGCCGTGCTGAGGGAGCGCTCGCGCATCGCGCAGTACGACACGCCGGAGGCGATCCTGGCCAACCCGGTCGACGACTACGTGGCCGGATTCGTCGGCTCCGCGGCGGCGCTCAAGCGGCTGGCGCTCATCCCGGTCGCCAAGCTGACCACCGAGCCGGGCTCGGCGGACGGGCTGCCCGCCGTGCCGCCGGACGCGACGGCCCGCGACGCGCTGGACCTGATGATCCGCCACGGCACCTCCCGTGTGCGGATCGGGGACGGGACCGTGGACTTCGCGGCGATCAGCGCCCTGCTCGGAGGCGGGCATGAACGTTAGGAGACAGCTCGGCCTGCCCCTGCTGCTGCTGGCGGCGCTGGCCGCGACCTACCTGTGGGTGTCGTCGCGGCAGCTCGACAGCATGGAGGCGCGCGTGCTGAACGCCGACTTCATCCGCGACGCCGCCCTGTCGCACCTGCTGCTGACCGCGGTGGCGACGACGCTGGTCGTGCTGGTCTCGATCCCGCTCGGCGTGCTGCTCACCCGGCCCTTCGCCCGCCCGCTCACACCGGTGGTCATGGCGATCGCCAACGTGGGCCAGGCCGCCCCGGCGCTCGGCGTGATGGTGCTGCTGTCGATCCTGTACGGCATCGGCACCACGATCGCGATCGTCACCCTGGTCTTCAGCGCCGCGCTGCCCGTGCTGCGCAACACCATCGTGGGCATCCAGCAGGTGGATCCCGCGCTGCTGGAGGCCGGGCGCGGCATGGGCATGAGCCGCGGGCAGATCCTGCGCAGGCTGGAGCTGCCGATGGCGGTGCCGATCGTGATGGCCGGGCTGCGCACCACGATCGTCATCTGCGTCGGCCTGGCCACCGTCGCCACGTTCATCAACGCGGGCGGCCTCGGCGACATCATCGTCGCCGGGATCAAGCTGCAGCGCACCCCCATCCTCGTCACCGGCGGCGTGCTGACCGCCGTGATCGCCCTCGGCCTGGACTGGCTGGCCGGGCTGGCCGAGAAGTACGTCCGCCCCCACGGCATCTGATGGAGCACTTCATGTTCAAACCACTCGTCCTCGCGGCCGCCACGCTGCTGACCCTCACCGCCTGCGGCGGCGGCCCAGAACCGGCCTCCGGCACGGGAGGCGAGCTGGAGGGCGCCACGCTGGTGGTGGGCGCCAAGGACTTCGCCGAGCAGAACATCCTGGCCAACCTCACCGCCGAACTGCTCAGGGCGCACGGCGCCGACGCGGAGGCGAAGGAGATCAAGGGCTCGGCCAACACCCGCAAGGCCCTGGAGGCCGGCGAGATCCAGTTGTACTGGGAGTACACCGGCACCGCCTGGATCACCTACCTGGGCAACGACAAGCCGATCCCCGACCCGGCCCAGCAGTACGACGCGGTGGCCAAGGCCGACAAGGACAAGAACGGCGTCACCTGGCTGCCCGCCTCCGGCTTCAACAACACGTACGCGCTCGCTCTGGCCAGCGAGAAGGCCACCCAGCTCGGCGTCACCAAGCTGTCGGACCTGACCGGCGTCGACAAGCCGACGATCTGCGTGGAGAGCGAGTTCGCCAACCGCAACGACGGCCTGCCGGGCCTGCTGTCCGCCTACGGCCTGACCGTTCCCAAGGACGACGTCAAGCTCCTGGACACCGGCGTCATCTACACCGAGACCGACAAGGGCCAGACCTGCACGTTCGGCGAGGTGTTCACCACCGACGGCCGGATCAAGGCGCTCGGCCTGACCGTCCTTCAGGACGACAAGAAGTTCTTCCCCGTCTACCAGGGCGCCCCCACGCTCAAGACGGAGACGCTGACCAAGTATCCGCAGATCGCCCAGATCCTCGCCCCGCTCGGCCAGAAGCTCACCACCGAGGTCATGCAGGGGCTCAACGCCCAGGTGGACGTCGACGGCGAGGACGCGGCCGACGTGGCCAAGGACTGGCTGGAAAAGGAAGGGCTGCTCAAGTGATGCAGATCGGGGAGAGCTTCGTCGGAGAGGGGGCGGAGGCCGCGCACGTCAACACCGTGCTCGGCGCCCGCTCCGGCCCGGTGGGCACTGCCTGGGCCACCGCGCTGGCCACGCCGAGCCAGGGGCACGCGCCGTTCGTGGCCGTGCTGAGGCCGTCGCTGCCCGTCCAGCCGATGACCCTGTTCGTCAACAAGGCGGCCATCGCCGGACCTTCGCACGGCAACCTCACCTGGGGCCCGGCACAGGCCGGAGTGGCTGCGGGAGTGGCCGACGCGGTGGCGGACGGAGTCATCGACGACCCCCAGGGACTCGTCCTGATCGCCGCGGTATGGGTGAACCCCGACGCCGAGGACGCCGACGCCGTCTACGCCAACAACCGGACCGCCACCCGCCGGGCCCTGGCCGCCGGAGCCTCCGGCGCACCCGCCCTGGACGAGGTGCTCGCCGCCCGGCACAACCCGGCCAACCCCTTCTACACCGCATGAAGATCACCGCCATCCGGCTCGACCGGCTCAGGCTCCGGCTCGACCCGCCGTTCCACGCGGCCTGGGACCCCGTGCCGCGCCGGCACTTCGACGCCACCATCGTGCGCGTCGAGACCGACGAGGGCGTGACCGGCATCGGCTCCGGCGACACGATGGACGGCTTCGAGGCGTTCGAGCACCTCTTCCTCGGCACCGACCCGCTCGACATCACCCGCCACGTGCGGGCCATCGAGACGATGAACTTCCACGCCGGCCGCTACTGGCCGCTGGAGGTCGCCCTCTGGGACATCGTCGGCAAGGTCGCCGGGCTGCCCGTGGCCACCATCTTCGGCAACGTGCACAAGCGGCTGCGCGCCTACGCCTCCAGCGGTGAGCTCCAGTCTCCCGGTCAGCGCGTGGAGTCGGCGCTGGCCGCCCGGGAGCGCGGGTTCTCCGCCATGAAGATCCGCATCGACCGCAACGGCATCGAGGAGGGCGTCCAGACCGTCCGCCGGGTGCGGGAGGCGCTCGGCGACGGCTTCGAGATCATGGTGGACCTCAACCAGGCGTGGCGCATGGCCGGGGACGTCGAGCCCGCCCTCGACTTCGCCGCCGTCCGCTCCGTCGTGGAGAGGCTGCGCGACCTGGGCGTCTTCTGGGTGGAGGAGCCGCTGCCGTACCAGGACATGGCCGGGCTGCGGACGCTGCGGGCCGAGACGGGGATGCGGATCGCGGCGGGGGAGATGCTGCCCTCCACCAGCGACCTGCTGTCCTACCTGGAGCACGACGCGCTCGACGTGTACCAGATGGACGTGGTGCTGGCCGTCGGCATGCAGCGCGCCCGTACCATCGCCGAGGTCGCCCAACTGCGGCACCGCATGTTCACCCCGCACAGTTGGACCAACGGCATCGGCGTGCTGGCCAACCTGCACGTCGCGGCGGGGGTGGGGGGCGGGCCGTACTTCGAGTTCCCGTACGACCCGCCCGGCTGGACACCCGAGCGGCGGGACTTCATGCTCGCTGAGCCCGTGAACGTGACCGCCGACGGCTACGTCGAGGTGCCGCAGGTGCCCGGCATCGGCGCCGTGCTGGACGAGGAAGAAGTGGAACGTTGGAGAATCTGATGTTCATCGACGGCGCGTTCGTCGAGGCGGCCGACGGGAAGACGTTCGAGGACCGCACGCCGCGCGACGGGTCCGTGCTGGCCCACGTCGCCGCCGGTGACGCGCCCGACGTCGACCGGGCGGTGGCCGCGGCGCGGCGCGCCTTCGACGACGGACGCTGGCGCGACCTGCCGCCCCGCGAACGCAAGCGGGTCCTGCTGCGCTTCGCCGACCTGCTGCGCGAGCACCGCGAGGAGCTGGCGCAGCTCGAGACCCTCGACGTCGGCAAGCCCATCGGCGAGTCGCGCCGGGTGGACGTCGAGGGCGCCGCGACCTGTCTCCAGTGGTACGGCGAGGCCGTCGACAAGACCTACGACGAGATCGCCCCCACGGGACGGGACGCGCTCGCCCTGGTCACCCGGGAACCCCTGGGCGTGGTGGGCGCCGTGGTGCCGTGGAACTACCCGATGATCATCAGCTCGTGGAAGATCGCGCCCGCGCTGGCCATGGGCAACAGCGTCGTGCTCAAGCCCGCCGAGCAGTCGCCGCTGTCGGCGCTGCTGATGGCCAGGCTGGCCGCCGAGGCCGGGATCCCGGACGGCGTGTTCAACGTGGTCACCGGCTTCGGCGAGACCGCCGGGGCCGCCCTGGGCCGCCATCCCGACGTGGACAAGATCGCCTTCACCGGCTCGCCTGAGGTGGCCCGCCACTTCCTCAGGTACTCGGCCGAGTCGAACGGCAAGAGCGTGTCGATCGAGGCCGGCGGCAAGTCCCCGCAGGTCGTCCTGGACGACGTCGGCGACCTGGAGGCCGCCGCCTCGGCCATCGCCTGGGGCATCTTCTACAACGCGGGCCAGACCTGCAACGCCGGATCCCGCGTGATCGTGTCCGAGCGGATCAAGGACGAGCTGGTGGAGGCGATGCTGAAGGTCACCTTCACCGTCGGAGACCCGCTCGACCCCGCCACCACCATGGGCCCCCTCGTCGACCGGGCCCAGGCCGACCGCGTGCTCGGCTACATCGACCTCGGGCTGGCCGAAGGCGCCCGCCTGGTCGCGGGTGGCCACGCCGACGGCCTCTACGTCCAGCCGACGATCTTTGACGGTGTCCGCAACGACATGCGCATCGCCCAGGAGGAGATCTTCGGCCCGGTCCTGTCCGTGATCACCTGCTCCTCCGAGGCCGAAGCCGTACGACTGGCCAACGACACCCGCTACGGCCTGGCCGCGAGCGTGTGGACCAGCGACGTCGGCCGCGCCCACCGCGTCGCCCGGCAGTTGCGCGCGGGCACCGTCTGGGTCAACACCTTCGACGCCAGCGACGTCATCACCCCGTTCGGCGGGTTCAAGGACACCGGCACCGGCCGCGACAAGAGCCTGCACGCCCTGGACGCCTACTCAGCTCTCAAGACCACCTGGATCGCGCTGTGAACACCACCGTGAACACCACCGAGGACACCACCGCGAACGACGCCGCGAACGACGCCGTGAACATCGCGTTCGTCGGACTGGGCCACATGGGCGGGCCCATGGCCCGCAACCTCCTCAGAGCCGGACATCACCTGACCGTGCACGACCTGCGCCGCGAGTCCGCCGCCGAGCACCTCGACCTGGGGGCGCGCTGGGCGGACTCGGTGGGCGAGGCCGTCGCGGACGCCGACGTGCTGATCACCATGCTCCCCGGCCCCAAGCAGGTCACCGCCGTGCTGAGCCGGGTGACGCTCAAGCCCGGCGCGACCTGGATCGACATGTCCACCTCCACACCGGAGGCCGCCAGGCCCTTCACCCAGGACCGGCTGGACGCGCCGGTCAGCGGCATGGCCAAGGGCGCCAGGAACGGCACGCTGCAGATCTTCGTCGGCGGCCCGCCTGCACTCTACGAGCGGCATCTGCCGGTGCTCCAGGCCATGGGGTCGACGATCCTGCACGTCGGCCCGCACGGCGCCGGATACACCGTCAAGCTCATGCTCAACCTCCTCTGGTTCGCCCATCTCGTGGCCACGACCGAGGTGCTCACCATGGGCGCGAAGGCCGGAGTGGACCTGGGCGTCCTGCGCGATGCCCTGGTCGCCAGCCCCGCCAACAGCACGTTCCTGGAGCGGGACGTGCTCAGCGTGCTGCGCGACGGCGACTACGACGAGTCCTTCGCCATGGCGCTGGCCTGCAAGGACCTCGGCCTGGCCGTCGATCTCGGCCGCGACGTCGGGGTCCCGGTGGAGTTGTCGGCGCTGGTGGAGCAGATCTTCCGGCGGGCCAGGGCCCGCTACGGCGACCTCGCGGGCGAGATGACGCCCATGCGGCTGTACGAGGAACTGGCCGGACTCGACCTGCGCATCGGAGACGCGGCATGACGTTCACGCTCACCCCCACGGGCACCATGCACTTCGGGCCCGGCTCCCTGGCCAGGCTCCCCGAGGCGGCCGGTTCCGCCCGGGTCCTCGTGGTCACCGACCCGGGCATCGTCGCCGCGGGCCTCCTCGACCGGGTACGCGCCGTACTGCCGGACGCGCAGGCGTTCACCGAGGTCGAGCCGAACCCGTCGGTGGACACCGTCGCCAAGGCCATCGCCGCCGCCGGAGGGGCCGAGCTGATCGTGGCGCTCGGCGGCGGGTCCAGCCTCGACGCGGCCAAGGCCGTGGCGCTCGGCGCGGCCAACCCCGGCGTGCCCGCCTCGGCCCTCGACTACCGCGCCGAGGGGCTGCGTCCCGGCCTGCCGATCGTCGCGATCCCCACGACCGCGGGCACCGGCGCGGAGACCAACGGCTTCGGCGTGATCGAGGAGGCCGGTCGCAAGATCTACCTGGGCAACTCCACCACCCAGCCGATCGTCTCCATCCTCGACCCCGAGCTGACCGTCGGCCTGCCCGCCCGGGTCACCGCGGCCACCGGCGTGGACGCGCTCGTGCACGGCATCGAGTCGCTCACCTCCCGCAGCCGCAACCCGATCTCCGAGGCGTACGCCCACCACGCGGTCCGCCTCGTCCACCGGTGGCTGCCCGTGGCCGTCAAGGACGGCTCCGACCTGGAGGCACGCGGGCAACTGCTGCTCGGCGCCCACCTGGCGGGGCTCGCGCTGAGCATCTCCGGGCTGGGTCTCGTCCACGGCCTCGCCCATGCGATCACCGCGCGGACGGGCGCGGCGCACGGGCTCGCGCTGGCGTCCGTCCTGGGCGAGGTGCTGGAGTTCAACCTGCCCGCCTGCGGGGAGGCGTACGGGGAGGTCGCGCTGGACCTGGGGCTGGGACGGGCCGACGGGCGCGCGACCGTGGCGGCCGTCCGCGACTTCGTCGAGGCGGTCGGCGTCGCGACGACCCCGGCCGCGCTCGGGTGCACGCCCGGCATGACCGGGGAGATCGCCGCCGCCGCGCTCGCCGACCCCGTCACCGCCAACACCCCCCGCCTGCCGACCGAGGACGAGCTGCGAAACCTGCTGGAGGCGCGATGACCACCGGATCAAGCTGTCGACCCGGCTCCTCCCCAAGGCCCGACGCGGGCCCTGCGGCACGGACGGTGACCTGGTGACCGGCCGTTTCCCCGTACTGGACCCGGCGACCGGCGAGGTGATCGAGGAGGTCCACGACGCGGGCCCCGAGGACGCGGTCGCCGCGCTCGACGCCGCCGTGGCCGCTCAGGCGGCCTGGGCCGGCACCCCGCCGCGGGAACGAGCCGAGGTCCTGCGTGCCGCGCGGGCCGGGCTGCTCTCCCGGATCGAGGAGTTCGCGCTGCTCATCACCCGCGAGATGGGCAAGCCGCTGGCCGAGTCACGGGCGGAGGTGCACTACGCGGCGGACTTCCTGCTGTGGTTCGCGGAGGAGGCCGTACGCGTCTCGGGGGAGTACCGGGCCAGCCCCGGCGGCGACTTCCGCATCGTCACCACCCGCCAGCCGGTCGGCCCCTGCCTGCTCATCTCGCCGTGGAACTTCCCGCTGGCGATGATCACCAGGAAGGTCGGGCCCGCGCTGGCCGCCGGATGCACGGCGGTGCTGAAACCGGCCGAGGACACACCCCTGTCGTGCCTGCTCCTGGCGCGGGTGTTCGCCGACGCCGGGCTCCCGCCCGGGGTGCTGAACGTGGTCACCACCAGCCGCCCGGCGCCGGTCGTCGAACGCCTGCTGGCCGACGGGCGGCTGCGCAAGCTCTCGTTCACCGGCTCCACCCAGGTCGGCCGCCTGCTGCTGGCGCAGGCCGCGGACGGCGTGCTGCGCACCTCGATGGAGCTCGGCGGCAACGCCCCCTTCCTGGTCTTCGCCGACGCCGACCTGGAGGCGGCGGTCGACGGCGCCGTCCTGGCCAAGCTCCGCAACGGCGGCCAGTCCTGCGTGGCCGCCAACCGGTTCCTGGTCGAGGCGCCGGTGGCCGACGAGTTCGCCGCCCGGCTCGCCGAACGCATGGAGTCGGTACGGCTCGGCCCCGGCGACGACCCCGGGTCCCAGCTCGGCCCGCTGATCAACCGGCGGCAACTGGACCGGGTGGCCGCCCTCGTCGACGACGCGGTGGCCCACGGCGCCCGCGTGCTGGCCGGGGGCAAGGCCACGGGGCCGTACTATCCGGCCACGGTTCTGGCCGACGTGCCCGAGGCCGCCCGCCTCCACCGCGAGGAGATCTTCGGCCCGGTCGCGCCCATCAGCGTCTTCGAGGACGAGCCGACCGCGCTGGCCATGGCCAACGACACCCCCTACGGCCTCGTCGCCTACCTCTACACCCGGGACCTGGCCCGCGCCGTACGCGTCGGGGAGCGCCTGGAGACCGGGATGGTGGGGATCAACCGCGGCCTGGTGTCCAACGCCGCGGCCCCCTTCGGCGGCGTCAAGCAGTCGGGCCTGGGCCGGGAGGGCGGTTTCGAGGGGATCGAGGAGTACCTGTCGACCAAGTACCTCGCGGTCGACCTCCATCCGTAGACGCACGCCGCCGCGGCCGATCGCGCCTGATCGGCCGCGGTGGCGTGCTCTCTGGAGGAGGCGGGCGAAACCGCTCGAACAGCACAGACAGGTCAGGAACCGGTCGCCGGTCGATCGTCGACCTTGATGTCAAACTTCACCGGCTGCCCCTCGGCGGACTTGACGGTCGCCCTCAGGCCGAACCTGGTCCCGTCGTCGGCTTCGAGCTGACACCGCAGGCTGGCCCCCGCCGTCGCCTCCAGGTCACCCGGGCAGAGCACGGTCTTCGGACGCTGACCGACCCTCGCAGCTCCCCATGTCGTCACGCTTTCATCGGCCTGACGCGGGAGGGCGACCGCGGGTTGCACAGGGAGGGCGGGGGAGAGGGCTCACTACCGTCGCCCGCCGAACTCCCAGTCGTGGACCTCGACGTCGGCGTACCGGTCCAGGGTCAGGACGGCACGCGCCGCATCCGGGTCCGGCGCCCGGACCAGCAGCGCCGTACCCAGCCAGGTGCTGCCGTCGTCGGACAGCAGCGGCCCGTACGCGATCAGCTCGTCCCGGTCGGCCGCCGGGACGAGGTCGGCCGGCTGCCCCGAGCCGAAGCCCAGCACCAGATACCGGTTGCCGCCCTCTCGCCCGCCGGGGAAATCCCACATGGTGCGCCCCAACACGTTGCGCCATCGCCGCAACAGCACGTCCCGGTACACACCGGCCTGGTAGTTGGGCTCGTCGAAGACGAAAGCGCGCGCGGCGGCGAGATCCGGCAGGTCGACGATGTGGACGCTGCCGCTGGCCGTCTCACTGCCGCGGACGAGGGTCGGGCCACGGGCGATCAGCTCCGCCGCGTACCGGTCCATGTAGGACCAGTGCGCTTCGACCAGCGTGCCACGCAGCTCCGCCGAGTCGGGCCGATCACGGTGATAGCAGAAGAACTCCATGCCGAGTGTTCCTACCATGACCTTAGAAATCTACAATGTAAAGGGCGCGGGTTCGAGCGAATTCCACTCTCGAAACCCAAACGGCACGGGCTTCGCCCGTCCATCTTCCAAAGCGAGTGCGGTCTCGGGGAGTTGTCGGTTGGACTTCGCTGACCTGCGCTGATGAGGTCTCCGAACGCCGCTGGGTGAGGTGGGCTTCGGCGGTGATGCGGGCGGAGGTCTCCTCGCCGAGCTGGATAGATCGGCCGCTACTCAGTAGTCGGTCAAATTGGAGGTGCTGACTCCGGAGTGGAGGCTGGCTTGAGGTCAGCCGGCGACGACGGCGGCCGAGGTGAAGCACGTGTGCCGGATGATCGTGGGGTTGTTGACCCTTACGTGGCGTCAGGCTGCATAGTCGGTGGGGTGGAGGATCACTGGACCGTGGGACACGTGGCCGGGTTGGCCGGTGTGAGCGTCCGCACGCTGCATCACTATGACGAGATCGGGCTCGTTCGGCCGTCGGCGCGGACGGCGGTCGGGTACCGGGCCTATTCGGCGGGTGATGTGGAGCGGTTGCGGGAGGTGCTGGCCTATCGGCGGTTGGGTTTCGGGCTGCGGGAGGTTGCGGAGCTGGTCGGCGACCCGTCCGCCGACGCGGTCGCGCATCTGCGCCGGCTGCGCGGTCTGCTGCTGGAGCGGCGTGATCGTGCTGACGCCATGGTGGCGGCCATCGACAGGGAGCTTGCGGCGCGGGCGAAGGGAGTCGAGGTGACGCCGGAGGAGCAACTGGAGATGCTCGGTGCGCGGTTGTACGACGTGATCGGCGGTGCTTACCCTGCGACGCGGCGTACCGAGCCGCGGATCGCGGCGCAGATCTGGGACGCGCTCGGGGACGCGCGGACGGTGCTGAATGTGGGGGCCGGTACCGGCTCCTACGAGCCTGCTGATCGGGACGTGACCGCGGTGGAGCCGTCGGCGGTGATGCGGGGGCAGCGGCCTGCGGGGTCGGCGCCGTGCGTGGCGGCCGCTGCGGAGAGTCTGCCGTTCGGGGATCGGTCTTTCGACGTTGCGATGGCCGTTTCGACCGTTCATCACTGGCGGGATCCGATTGCGGGGCTGCGTGAGATGCGGCGCGTGGCTCGCCGGGTGGTGGTGCTGACGTTCGACACTGATGAGCCCGGTTGGCGGGACCGGTTCTGGCTGACGCGCGATTATCTGCCCGAGTTCGCCGTCGTCCTCGCAGAGTTTCCCTCGCTTGCTGGGATGGCCGGCGCGATCGGTGCCCGTGTTGAGCCGGTGCCGATTCCGTGGGATTGCGCTGATGGGTTGTTCGAGGCGTACTGGCGTCGGCCGGCGGCGTATCTGGAGGATCGGGTGCGCCGTGCGATGTCGGTGTGGACGCGGGTCGGGCCGGAGGCTGAGCGGCGGGCGGTGCGAAGCCTGGGTGACGATCTCGCCTCCGGTCGGTGGGTCGAGCGCAATGGTGACCTCGCTGACCTTGAGGCGGCTGATCTCGGCCTTCGCCTGCTCATTGCTTGAACCGCGTCGCAGCGTCGGTCGGGCGGGGCGAGGTGTGGTCCAGGTCGGGTGGCCGCTCGGTCGGGTGTTCGGTGGTCAGGTTTCGGGTGGGCTCGCACTCGTGGTCATGAGGGGGTGGTGTGTTTTCGGCTGTCGTCGTGGTGGTCGGTGATGCGGATGAGGAGGTCGATCAGGTGCTGCCGGTCGGTTGGGGGGAGTGGGGCGAGGTATTCGTCCTGGGCGGTGGCGAGTAGTCGGTCGAGGTGGGTGAGTTGGGTGCGGCCTGCCGGGGTGATGGTGATGATGTTGCGTCGGCGGTCTTGTGGGTCGGGTGTGCGTTGGAGGAGTTGTCGTTCGGCGAGGTCGTTGACGATGGCGACCATGTCGCTGCGGTCGATGCCGGTGCGGCGGCCGAGGGTGGCTTGGCTGGCTGGGCCGTACTCCTCCAGTGTGGCGAGCAGGAAGTAGTGGTAGCGGCGTACGTCGGCTTGGGCGAGTGCCTGGTCGACGATTCGGTTGGCGATTTGGGCTGCCTGGTTGGTCAGTCTGCTGGGCAGTGTGCGCATGCGCTGTGGCGGTGGTGTGCCGTCTGTGGTGGGCATGGGGGCAATTTAGCAAGTTGTTGGCCGTACCCACGGTTGTGTGTATTGTTGGTTATGCCAACGTTGGTTGGCCCAACATTTTCGATCGTGTAGAGGTGTGATCTCTCGTGAGCACAACCACCCTCGAGGCGGGGGATCGTGTGCCGCCTTCACCACGCCGCCGCGCGGCCAGGAGGTTCCGTTGAGTGCCGGGGCCGGTAGGGCGACCCGGCGGGAATGGCTGGGGCTGGCGGTCCTCGCGCTGCCCACCATGCTCATCGCCATGGACCTGACCGTGCTGCATCTGGCGCTGCCCGCGCTCACCGCCGACCTGCGGCCCGGTAGCACCGAGTTGTTGTGGATCGTGGACGTCTACGGGTTCCTCATCGCGGGCTGTCTCATCACCATGGGCGCGATCGGCGACAGGGTCGGCCGCCGGCGGCTGCTGCTGATCGGCGCGGTCGCGTTCGGGGTGGCCTCGGTGCTGTCGGCGTTCGCGGTCAACGTGGCGATGCTCATCGCGGCGCGGGCGTTGCTGGGCATCGCGGGTTCCACGCTGATGCCTTCCACCCTCTCGCTGATCCGGATCATGTTTCGGGATCCCGGGCAGCAGGGCGCGGCGATCGGGGCCTGGACCGGGTTCTTCGGTCTCGGCACGGTGATCGGGCCGCTGGTCGGCGGTGCGTTCCTGGAGGCGTTCGGGTGGGGTTCGGTCTTCCTGCTGGGCGTGCCGGTGATGTTGCTGCTGGTCGTGTTCGGTCCGTTGGTGCTGCCGGAGTACCGGGACGAGTCGGTCGCCCGCCCGGATCTCATCAGCGCGATCATGTCGATCGCCGGAGTCCTCGCGTTGGTCTTCGGTCTCAAGCGGATCGCCGAGGACGGCCTGCGCCCCGATTCGGGCGTCGCCGTCGTCGCCGGGTTGGTGCTGGCGGTGCTGTTCGTCCGTCGTCAGGGACGGCTCCGGCAGCCGCTGGTCGACCTCTCGCTGTTTCGCGGCGGCGTGTTCGGCACTGCGCTCGGGATGCTCGTGCTGGCCACCTTGCTCTCCGCGGCCTCGCAGTTCTTCGTCATGCAGTACTTGCAGTTGGTACGCGGGCTGCCCCCGTTCCAGGCCGGACTCTGGTCGTTGCCCACCACGGTCGCGGTCATGATCGGCGCCATGGGGGCTCCTGCCCTGGTGAGCCGCATGAAGCTGAGCACGCTGCTCGCCGGTGGCCTGCTGGTCGCCGCGGTGGGCATGGCGGCGCTGGCCTGGGTGGGTGGTCCGTCCGATCTGTATGTGGCGGTGGCGGGGGCGGCGGTCATCGGGCTCGGGCTCGGGCCGATGATCTCGCTGGGCACCGGGCTGATCGTGGGTGCCGCGCCGCCCGAGCGGGCCGGTGCCGCGTCCGCGATGGCCTCGACCGGCACCGAGCTCGGAGCCGCGCTGGGTGTCGCGGTGATCGGCAGCGTCGGCTTCGCGGTGTACCGGGCGAACCTGGTCGGGGGGCTGCCCGACGGGCTCCCCGCCGCCGTTGCCGAGACGGCCAGGAACACCCTCGCCGCCGCGGTCACCGTGGCCCGGGAGCTGCCGGCCGTTCAGGGCTCCGCGCTGCTGGCGGTGGCTCGTGAGGCGTTCGTGCACGGCCTGCGGACGACCGCGATCGTCGGTGCGGTGCTGGCCGTGCTGCTGGCCGCCGCTGCGGCGTTCCTGCTGCGCAACGCGCGGACGCCGGGCGCTCCGCCGCCTGCGGTGGAGGGTGACGAGGCGGCGAGGCCTCTCGACGAGGCGCACAACTGACGGTGGGAAACGCGGATGACTGAGGTGAGTGAGATGACGGACATGCTGGACACGGACTCCGCCGCGGCCGACGATGTGGCGGGTCTGGGCACGGTGGTTCGGGGGCGCACGCTGTATCCGGGTGAGGAGGGCTTCGCGGCGGCGTGCTCCGGGTGGTTGCTGACGGTCGAGCACCGGCCGGCGGCGGTCGTGGTCGCCGCGGACGCCGAGGACGTGGTCGCCGCCGTCCGGTTCGCGGCGCGGGTGGGACGCCCGGTCGCGGTGCAGTCGACCGGGCACGGCAAGTCGGTGCCCGCGGATGGGGCCGTGTTCATCGCCACCGGGGAGTTGCGTGAGTTGTCGGTGGACGCGCGGGCCGGTACCGCGAGGATCGGGGCCGGGCTGCGGTGGGGTGAGGTGCTCGCCGCGGCGGCCGAGCACGGCCTTGCGCCTTTGTGCGGCTCCTCCGGTCAGGTGGGGGTGATGGGCTTCCTGACCGGTGGCGGGCTTCCGCTGGTCTGCCGTACGTACGGTTTCGCCGCTGGGCACGTCCGCTCGCTGGACGTCGTCACTGCCGATGGCGTGCTCCGTACCGTTTCGCCTGATCGGGAGCCTGATCTGTTCTGGGCGGTGCGGGGTGGCAAGGGCAACTTCGGTGTCGTGGTGGCGGCCGAGATCGAGTTGCTGCCACTGCGTACGGTCTACGGGGGTGAGCTTTTCTATCCGGGTGAGGATCCCGTGCGGGCGGCCCGTGTGCTCGGCTCCTATCTGGCCTGGGCCAAGGGGCTGCCGGAGGAGATGTCGTCGTCCGTGACGCTGGTGCGCTTCCCTGACGTGCCGCAACTGCCCGGGGAGTTCCGTGGGCGTGCGTTCGTGCAGGTGCGGGTGGTTTATGTGGGGGAGGCGGAGCAGGGTGCGCGGCTGGTGGAGCCGTTGCGTGCGCTCGGTCCGGAGAAGGACACCTGCGGCGTCGTGCCGTACACGGGGATCACCGAGATCTACCAGGACCCCAAGGGCCCGGTCAGGACGCACCTGCGCAGCGCGTTGCTGGGCGAGCTGGATGAGGAGGCGGTGGCGGAGCTGGTCTCGTTCATCGATCCTTCGGTGTCGGAGGGGCCGTTCCCGGGTATCGAGCTGCGTCACCTGGGCGGGGCGCTGGACCGGTCGCCCGGCCGCCCGCACGCGGTCAGTACGCAGGGGGCGGCCTTCCTGCTGTGGATGCGGTTGCCGGCTCTGGCCGAGGGGGTCGATGTGCGCGAGATCGCCGATGGGGTGCTGGAGCGGCTGGGGCGGTGGGACACCGGTGCCATGCTGCCGGGGTTCCTGTTCGACCACGACTCGGCGCCCGAGCGGGTTCGGCGGGCCTACGGTGAGGCGGATTACCGGCGGCTGGGCGCGTTGAAGGCGGGTTACGACCCGGGTCGGCTTTTCCGGATCAACCACAACATCCTGCCGCTCGGCGAGGGTGAGCGCGTCCGATCCTGAAGAGGGCGGACGTGGGCGGGTGTTCGGTGGGCTGGTGTCAGGCGTTCGCTCGGCGCAGGCGTTCGGGTGCCTGTGCTCGCAGCGCGTCGCCGGCCACCGGGGTGTGGCCGTGCAGTGCTTCCCATCGGGCGTTGTGCGCTGCCGGCCAGAGGCTGGCCGCCCATGCGATCTGCTGTTCCGCGGTGGTGAACGGGCGTCCTCGGATGTCCTGGTAGGCCGCGAGGAAGGCCGCGGAGCTCTCGATGGGCGCCAGTGTGGGCGGTCCTGCGTTGGCGAAGGCCCCGCTCGCCGCTCCCGCCAGCGCCGCCTCGGGTAGCCAGGCCAGGCTGTCCCAGTCGTGCACGGCCCACACCTCCAGGCCGTGCCATCGGAGGTTCTGGGCCTCGAAGTCGGCGTGGCCCAGTACGCACGGCAGGCCGGCGGCCAGGATCCGCGTGCGGGCCCGGCGGGCCGTGTCGACGACGTACGCGGGCACGACGCTCTGGTCCCGCTCGTCGAGGAGCCGGATCGCCGACCACACCCCAGGGCCGGTGTGGTCCCAGCGGACCCAGCGCGGATTCGGCAGCGGCGGCGCGACGGTCACGTCGTCGGCCAGCGCGGTCATCAGCCGGGCGAACACCTCCGCGTAGCGTACGGCGACGTCCGGCGAGTCCCCGTGCAGCACGTGGCCGCCGGGGCGGTGCTCCTCGGCGTGCACGGCCAGCGAACCGACGCCGGCCACGGGCGTGAGCGGCCGGGCGCACGAGAACCCGCGTTCGGCCAGCCGGGCCTGTGCCGCGACGCATGACGTGGCGCGGCCGTCGTCGGTGCGGGCCTTGACGACGGCTTCCGTGCCGTCGGTCAGCCGGAGACCGTACACGGTCGAGGTCTGTCGGAGAAGGAACAGCACGTGGGCGGGTTCGCCGCCCAGGTGGTCGAGGCACCAGGCGGGCAGCCAGTCCGGCAGATCGTTGGTCAGCACAGTGTGGACTGTGCCATGTGTGTGGCGATTTCTCACGTGTGTCGGCTCCGGGCGTGGTTCGCCTGGGTCAGACGACAGCAGGCCCGCGTCCGGTCTCCGGCCGGTTGCCGGGTCACTCCTCGTCGTCCGGGTCGACCGGCTCGCCGCGCTCGGGGATGGTGTCGGCCAGCGCCGGGTCCACGGTGGCGAGGCTGCCGTCGGCGACGGCTTGGAGCAGCGCGGACATGGAGGCGTAGGCGGTGCGGATCAGGTACCCGGCGGACTTCTGGCCGAGGTCGCCGCGCAGCTCGACCAGCAGGCTGGCGCTGCCCTGCAGGCCGAAGGAGTTGCGGGCGATGCCGGGGAGGGAGTCGCCGGGGTAGAGGCTGACGTTGGCGAAGCCGTACTGCTCCAGCGAGGTGTGCATCAGGGCCGCGACCCGCTTGCTGTCGGCGAGGACCTGCGGCGTCACCCCGGGGTTGGTGGGCCACAGGATCGAGGTGGTGTCCAGGGAGCCGTCGGGCTGGCGGTAGCTGCCCTGGTGGTGGTAGTCCACGGTGATGTCGGGCCGCCACGAGCGCACCATCCGCTGGATCGCGGCCGACTCCGGCACCGGGTTGGCCTCGGGGGACATCGCGGGGTCGTGGTAGCGGTTGATGTCGAAGCCCACTCCGGTCCGGCAGAAGGGGCCGGAGCAGTCCGGGTCGACGTTCTGCCGCTGGAACCGTTCGGTGCCGTCGGGGTTCGCGCGTACGACGATGCGCAGCGTCACGTCGTCGAGCACGTCAGCGGCCCACCCGGCCTGAGATGCGCCGATCCGCTGCAGGAGTTGCAGGGCCGCCTCCGTGCCCAGGGGCTCGTTGCCGTGCTGCTGCGTGATGTAGAGCACCTTGGCCGGTCCGGTGCCGACGGTCGCGGCCCAGATGTCGCGGCCTTCGTGCGTTCTCCCGATCGACTCCACCTCGATCGCGCCCTTGGAGCGATGCTCCAGGCGCTGGAGCGCGGCGGTGAGCTCGTCGTAGGTGTGCAGACGTTGGAGAGAGACCTGCTGCGCGTCCTGGACCCAGGGGCCTCCAGGCGTCGGACGATCGGCCGAGGCCGGGGTCGTGCCCCAGGTCGTGAGGCTCATGACAGTGGCCAGGACAATCGCTGCCCGTCGTTTCGAGAACAAGACCAGTCTCCTTTCGATTTACGCCGGCGAAGCGGTTTCAGGGCGCGCGTCACCGCCATATGAGGCCGCGGTTTTCCCGATCCCGATATGGCGTCAAAGGGGGAGGGTTGGTGAACGAATGCCGGCGCGCCGTGGCCGGTGGCCGCCCATGGGATATGTACGCCGAACAAGGCAGAGGGCTGCCCCGGCGGGGCGGAATGGGTCGTCCTTCCTGCGTGCTTCGCCATGACCCTTGTAACAAACCCGTACGAGGCTGGCAAGTGTCCCGGAAAAACCGGGACCTGCCGCCGGGCGCAGGAGCCCGCCGAACACTCAGGAAACTGACAGCATTCCGGACTTGTTCCGCGCCGATCACCGTGGAAACGTCAATGGTGACTTTCCGTCAGGGACCTGCCGAACATCCCCTGGCGGGCGTCTGGCTAATTTATGCGAGGAGCAGCAGTGCGTCTGCGCAAACAGTTTCCAGGAAAAGCCGAAGCGAACGCGGGAAACCCGTTACCGAGATTCTTCGACCGCCGGACGAGCATGCTCGCCGCCGCCGTCACGATGGCCTTGACCGCGTCGATCGCCGTCACGTCGCCCGCGCGGGCGCTCGACCAGGAAGGGCCGGGAAGCTGCAAGACCCAGGAGGATCCCTCCTGGTCCGGCTGGTCCGATCACGAGCAGGTGGGCAAGGCGCTGGCGCAGATCGAGCAGACCAGCGGCGGACGGGTCGACGTCGAGGTCGCGGGCCGTTCCCCGCAGGGCCGGCCGCTGTGGGCGGCCCGCGCCGGGACCGGCGACCGGGTGCTGCTGGTGACCTCGGCGATCCACGGCAACGAGCGCACCGGCACCGAGGCGCTGCTGGCGATACTCAAGGACCTCGGCAGCGGCGGCGACGCGCGGACGCGTCAGCTCCTCGAGGACATCACGCTGGTCGCCATGCCGATGGTCAACCCCGACGGCGGCGAGCTCAACCGGCGCGTCAACGTACTGTCGTGGGCCGACACCGTGGCCGCGTTCCCGCAACTGCGGGACGCCCCGCGGGCCTGGTACCACAGCCTGAGCGGCGACGGCATCGACCTGCCGGGCTACGACCTCAACCGCGACTTCAACCCCGATCTCGGCTACGTGCCGCGGGCGGCGGACCTGCCGGGCGAGCAGACCGGCGCCGGTTTCTTCCTGTCCCCCGAGTCGCGCGCGATCCGTGACGTGTACGTCGGCCTGCGCCAGGAGAAGGGCGCCGTGGACGCCTACATCGACCTGCACCACATGGGCCCGTGCGACCGCGTCACCGGCGGGCCCCAGGACGGCGACCTCATCACGTTCTCGCTGGACTACCCGCCCCTCGGCGTTCAGGACGGCGCCGCCTACCAGGCGGCATGGCCGGCCCTGGACCAGGACAAGTCCCGCCGGTACGCGCTTTCCGTCTTCAACGGGCTGGTCGAGAAGTACGGCTCGCAGTCGCCGCTCGCCGCCGTCGGCCGCTACTTCCACCCGGACGCGCGCGAGTACGCCGGGCAGGGCCGATCGGCGTTCGCCCTGAACGGCACCGGCACCGTCCTGTTCGAGGTACGCGGCCAGCAGGACGATCTGGGCCAGCGGCACAAGGGCATGTTCGTCAACGCGGTGCGGACCGGGATCGAGTCGCTGATGACCGGACTGGCCTCCGGCAGCGTCGACTCCCTGGACGGTGACGCCTTCTTCGACCTGCCCGACTACGGCTGGGACACCGCCGCCGACTGATCCGGGGCTCCGGTCGGCGGGCCGCCGCGCTCAGGCCTGCAAGTAGTGCAGGACGGCGAGTACCCGGCGGTGGTCGTTGTCCGATGGGGACAGGCCGAGCTTGGTGAAGATCTGCGTCACGTGCTTCTCCACCGAGCCGTACGACAGGAACAGCGCCTCGGCGATCGCGCTGTTGGAGCGTCCCTCCGCCATCAGGGCGAGCACTTCGCGTTCCCTGGGGGTGAGCGTGCCCAGGGCCTGTGTTCGCCTGCTGGCGCCCATGATCTGGGTGACGACCTCGGGGTCGAGGACGGTCTGCCCGGCCGCGATCCTGTCGAGCGCGGCCAGGAAGTCCTTGACGTCGGCGACGCGTTCCTTCAGCAGGTATCCCACCCCCTGGGCGCCGCCGGCGAGCAACTGGGCGGCGTAGCGCGTCTCGATGTACTGGGAGAACACGAGCACGCCGACCTCGGGATGGTCACGGCGGAGCTGGATCGCCGCGCGCAGGCCCTCGTCGGTGTGCGCAGGCGGCATGCGCACGTCGACCACGGCGATGTCGGGACGGTGTTCGGCGACGGCCGCCCGCAGCGCGTCGCCGTCGCCGACGGCGGCCACCACCTCCTGGCCGCGGGAGGTGAGCAGCATGCGCAGGCCCTCCCTGAGCAGCACGGCGTCTTCGGCTATCACGATGCGCATGTGGGGTCCGTTCACAGGTGCAGGGGAAGCTCGACAGTGATCACGGTAGGCCCTCCCGCCGGGCTGTGAACGCCGATCGTGCCGTCCACCGTGCGGATCCGGGCGGCCAGGCCGTGCAGCCCGGATCCGGCCCTGATCGCCGCGCCGCCGACGCCGTCGTCGCGCACCAGCAGGGACAGCCGCCCGTCCGACACCCGCGCGCCGACCGTGGCCTGGCCGGCGCCGCTGTGCTTGATCACGTTGGCGAGCAGCTCCGCCGTGCAGTAGTAGGCGATGGCCTCGATGGCGGGCGCGGGCCGCTCGGGCAGGTCGGCGTCGAACCGGGCGGGGATCGGGCTTCGTGCGGTGAGCGTGGCCAGGGCGGTCTCCAGCCCCTGGTCGAGCGCGGGCGGGTGGATGCCGCGGATCAGGTCGCGCAGTTCTGCCACGGTCTCCTTGGCGCCGCGGTGCGCGCTGTCGACGAGAGTGCGGGCGCGTTCGAGCCGTTCGGGGTCGTGGGCGTGCTCGAGCTCCTCCTTGGCCAGGCCCAGGCTCATGGCCAGCGTCACCAGCCGGGCCGCGGTGCCGTCGTGCAGGTCGCGCTCGATCTGGCGGAGCCGGGCGACGGCGTCGTCGACGGCCAGGGCCCGTGCCTGCTCCAGACGGCGGATCCGTACGTCGCCCGGCGCCGGCCCGAGCAGTGCCCGGGTGAGCAGGCGTTCTGGAGCCAGGGCGAGGTGCAGGCCCCACGGGGCGAGCAGCAGCAGCGCCAGCCCGGCCACGCTCATCAGCACCGCCCCCGGCAGGCCGGAAGGGGACAGGGCCGCCAGGACGGAGGACTGCCCCCACCAGGGGTGGCCGAGCAGGAGCAGGCCGCCTCCCCACGACCCGGCGGCAGCGGCGCAGGCGGCCCCGGCCGCCGGCAGCCGGAGCAGGCCGTGGATGACGGCACGCCATCCCGTCACGTCGCCGAGCGCCGCGGCGAGCCAGTTCGCCAGACCCGGGCCGGAGCGGAACGCGGCGGGATCGGCCACCCGGACCCCCGCCAGCGTGCGCGCCAGCCGCCGGTTGGCCGCGCCGACGCCTCTGGCCGCCCGCACGCTCAGGGCCAGCATCGGCACTCCGACGAGGTTGGCCGTCAAGAGAACGCTCAGCAGCACGAGGACGAGATGGGCCAGGCCGATCCCCGCCATCGCCGGCAGCAGCAGCGTGTAGGCGATCTCACGCCGGGCCCGCCGCTCCCACGGGGCCGTGATCAGCGCACGCCACCGGCCGAAGCCGCCCTCCGCCCGTCCGCCCATGTTCCTCCTCGCCCGGTGGCGCCTGACGTCGATCACGGTCACCTGCCGACAGCCTGACGGACGCTCACTCGTAGGAACAGCCGGACAGCCACCGGGGGACATCCCGAACCGGCACGGAGGACGTCCCGGTGGTGTGCGCGTGGGCGGCGTCGCCACAGTGGTCGCCATGACGACCTACAAGACGAACAAGCAGCGGCGCGGGCGAGGCAGGGCCGGATGGCTGGTCAGCGGTGTGGCGGTGGCGGCGCTGGCGGGCCTGACCCCGGCGGCGACCGCCGGCAGCGACGCGCGACCGGCCTGGCGGGACTGTTCGGGCCAGGAGATCCCCGAGGGCATGCAGTGCGCGGCCATCGAGGTGCCCGTGAACTGGGCGAAGCCGGACGGCCCCAAAGTGAGGCTGGACCTGGCCCGGCTGCCCGCCACCGAGCCGGCGCGCAGGATCGGCAGCGTGCTGGGCGTCCCCGGCGGCCCCGGCGCCAAGGGGATCGACGACCTGAAGCACACCGCCGGCGACCTCACCGAGCTGCGGCGCAGGTTCGACCTGGTCGCCTACAACCCCAGGAACACCGTATGGCGCGACAAGATGCCCGCGTCCTGTATGCGGCCGGGGACGTCGCTGTCCGAGCCGCACACCCAGAAGGAGTACCGGACGCTGGTCGCGGCGATGACCAAGGCGTTCAAGGCGTGCCAGGCCGCGGACACGACCGGCCTGTTCGCCCATATGGACTCGCTGTCGGTGGCCAGGGACATGGACGCGGTCCGCAAGGCCCTGGGCGAGCAACGGCTGAGCATCATGGCCAACTCCTACGGCGGAGTGCCCGCCGCCGCCTACGCCCGGCTGTTCCCGCAGCGCATCCGCGCCACGTACCTCGACGGAACGCTCAACCAGGCCGACGGCTGGCCCGATCAGGGGCTGCGGACCCTGCCCGTCGTGGAGCAGGTCTTCACCAGGTTCACCACCTGGTGCGCGGCCACCCCCGCCTGCGCGTTGTACGGTGAGGACGCCGGGGCGGTCTGGCGCAAGCTCCTGCGAGACGCCGATCGCACGCCGATCCCGGTCACGACGCCCGAGTTCGGCGAGGGGAAGCTGACCGGGTGGCACCTGCGGAGCTTCGGCTTCAGCCTCGACCCCGGGCCGGGCAACGCGCGCTGGCTGTCCTTCGCCGAGGCGGTGGACAAGGCCCGCAACGGCGACGGGTCCGGTTTCGCCTCCTTCGCCCTCGGCAACGCGCGCGTCTGGGCCACGCCCGGGGCACTGGCGATGACGTGCGCGGATGATCGCGGCTACACCGGATACGCCCAGCTCGAGAAGGTACGCCGTCAGGCGCGCGAGGTATCGCCGAGCTTCGGGACGGCCGCCTTCGACGCGCTCGGATGCGCCGGCTGGCCGCTGCCGGTCGCCAACCCGTCGCGCCCGCTGCCGGCTCGCGGGCTGCCGCCGTTCCTGGGAGCCGGCAGCACGTGGGGCGACTACGTATGGACCAAGAGCTTCACCAGGATGATCCCGGGATCCGTGACCGTCGCCTACGACGGGCCCGGCCATGCCCTGTACCTGTCGGGCAAGAAGTGCCCCATCGAACACGCCACCACGTACCTGACCGAGCTGAGGCTCCCCGAGCCGGGCACCACCTGCCCCGCCGAATGACCACTCCACCGGCGGCAATGCGCTATGAGGACTTCTCCGGCTCCCAGGTCAGGCGGGCGATCTCGGGAACCTTCGGCAGATCGCTCGTGCCGACCGGGCCGTCGAAGGCGTACTGCACCCGGCGCATGGCCCATCCGGGGGCGGTCTCCTCCAACTGGGAGTAGACGGGAAGCAGCGTGTCCGGGTCGACGAGGCGGACGATCTTCAGCGCGGGGTCGCCGCCGAGCCAGCCGTACGGATGGGTGGCCACGTCCACGTCGGCGGTCTTGACCGCGTCGCCGAACAGGGCCGCGCCGACCTCCGAGCCGCCGGGCAGCTCTATCTGCCGCACCGTGACGTCCAGGCGGAGGTACGGCTTGCCGTCGCGCTGTACGGTGGTCAGGGCGTCGCCGCGGATCAGCCCCTTGTACTCGGCGAGCGTGTCGACCATGATGCCGGCCTGCTCCTCGGTGAGCCCGCCGATGCCGAGGCCGTCGTTGATCCACACCGGGTCGATGAGGCTGGGGCACTTGCTGCCCCTGTCCTCCCAGGGCTCTTTCGGGTCGGTCCAGAACCGCTCCGTGCCGTCGGCGCAGCGGGTGGCCCAGGACACCCAGGAGCGCCCGCCGGATTCCGTGACCTTGGTCTCCTCCAGCTTGATGGCCTTGGACCGGTAGTCGAAGGCGGAGACGACCACCTGCCTGCTGCCGCCCGGGTAGAAGTCCTTGCGGTTGTAGTGCTCCTGGACCGTGGCGATCACCGGCTGGACGGCCTGGCGGCGCAGCGACTCCAGGAAGACGCTCCTCGGGTCCTGGTCAGGGGTCGGTTCCGGCTCGGACGGCGCGGTCCCGGTGTCAGGCTGGGTCTCGGCGGCCGGAGGGCTGGGGGAGGCGGCGGGCGGGGGCCGGAGGGCCGCGCAGGCCGTGCTCCCGGCGAGAAGGACGCAACCCAGGACCGCGCTCCCACGCCTCAAGGTTCGCCGAAGAATCGCGCGTTGCAGCATGTTTCCCATCAGTTCCGTGGATCTAGGGGTCTTGACACGTGTGGGCAATTATGCCGACACCCGTGTGCCGTGCGTCGGGGCGGCGTACCCGGCGACCGGGCGAGATGCCCGGCGCCAGGGGTGCCCGACCTCCCGAGCGGTCCCGGATTCAGCCGTTGCGGCTCCTCGGCGGGAGTGACACACCTCACCGAATAGACGAAATGACGAATCTGGTCAGTGCGTCTAGCATCGGGGCATGACCACCAAGACGGAACGAGGCCGCCGGGCGCTTGTCGTCGGGCTCGGCGTGAGCGGCATCTCGACGGCACTGGGGCTCAAGCGCGCCGGCTGGACTCCGGTCCTGATCGAGAAGGCGGCGCGGCGGCGCCCCGGCGGCTATTTCGTCGGCCTGTTCGGCGCGGGCAAGTCCGCCGCCCAACGGCTCGGCATCCTTCACGGACTGCACGACAGGACCGCGTTCGACGGGGTCACCCACGACATCGACCGCTTCGGCGAGTGGCGGCGCGGTCTCGGTTTCCGCGACATCCCTGGCGAGCCGTGGCTGATGCTGCGCGGCGACGTCGAGCAGGCCGCGTTCCATGCGCTGCCCGGCGACGTGGAGATCCGCTACTCGACCGTGCCCACCAAGATCGAGCAGGACGCCGGCGGCGTGGACGTCACGCTGACGAACACCGCTGACGGCGGCACCGTCACCGAGCGGTTCGACCTGGTCGTCGGCGCCGACGGCCTGCGGTCCACGGTGCGCAGGCTGGCCTTCGGCCCGGACGAACGCTACCTGCACCGGCTGAACTACATGATCGCCGCGTTCCAGCCGCCCGGCCGGGTCGGCGACCTCGCCCTGCGCGACGGCTGCACGCTGCTGGAGCCCGATCGGTCGCTGTGGGTGTTCTCGTTCGCCGACCACCCGCCGACGGTCCTGATGGGGTACCGGACCGACGACGTGGACGCCGAGTTCACCGAGCCGCCGGCCGTCCGGGTGCGCAAGGCGTTCGGACCCGGGCCCACCGGCGACATGCTCGGCGCGGCGCTGGAAGCGCTGGAGACCACCGACGAGGTGCTGTTCGACTCGGTGGAGCAGGTGCACATGGACCGCTGGCACAAGGGCCGGGTCGTGCTGGCCGGCGACGCGGCCTGGTGCGTCACCCTGTACGCGGGCATGGGCGTGTCCGCCGGGCTGGCCGGGGCCGACCTGCTGGGCACGATGCTCGGCCGCCACGGCAACGTCGAGCGCGCGCTGACCGAGTGGGAGCGCCGGCTGCGGCCGTACCTGGACTACTACCAGCGGATGGGCGTACGGCAGAGCGCGATCTTCACGCCCAACCGCAAGCAGATCAGGATGCGCCGGGTGATGATGCGGGGGTCGACGATGCCGGTGGCCTCGACGCTGCTGCGGTTGCTGCAAACGCACAACAAGTCCGGCCGAATGAAGGAAACCGACATCGCGCGGGCATAATCTCAGGCTGGCGCGGGCGCGCCGACGAAGGGATGATCATGGCGGCACTGGCTGAACAGGATTCCGGCAGCGCGGCACGCATCCTCGCCGCGGCGAGGGAGCTGGTGCTCAAGCGCGGCATCAAAGGGCTGACCGTCGCGGAGATCGCCGAACGGGCCCACGTCGCCAAGGGCACCGTGTACCTGCACTGGAGCACCCGTGAAGACCTGCTGGTCGGCATGTTCGCCCGAGACTTCCTCGCCATGCTCGACGCCTTCACCGAGGCGATCGCCGCCGACCCCGACGCGGCTCGTCCCAGCCGCCTGCTGCCGCTGCTGGTCCGGCACACGGTCGAGCACCCGTTCGTCCGCGCGCTCCAGATCGAGGACGCCGACCTGCTGGGCGCGCTCACCCGGCACCCCCGCACCACCAGGCTCCGCGAGGACCTCGGCCCGGCCGCGCTGATGTACATCGCGCTCCCGGTGTGGCGCGAGCACCATCTCGCCCGCACCGACTGGACGCTCGACGACCAGGCGTACGCGCTGGACGCCCTGCTGTCGGGGCTGCTCATCGCGGCCACCGGGGAGCGGGTGCTGCCCGTGGTGTCCGTGGCCGACCCGGCCCGTGTGAGCGCCGCGGCGGTGACCGCGCTGCTCGGGCCGGAAACGCCCGGCCACGGCGACGTCCAGGCCACCGCCGAGGCGGCCCTGACCGCGATAGCGGCCAAGCGGGACGTACTGCTGGACTCCATCGGCAAACGTGAGGACTAGAGGGGACACCTCGTGCCGCACCACCGTCACGTCCGACTCAACGGCATCGACCTGCACGTCGCCGAGCAGGGAGAGGGGCCGCTCGTCCTGCTGCTGCACGGCTTTCCTGAGACGTGGTACGCCTGGCGGCACCAGCTCGGCGCGCTCGCGGACGCCGGCTACCGCGTGGTCGCGCCCGACCAGCGTGGTTACGGCGCCAGCGACCGTCCCGGCGGCGTCGACCAGTACTCGATCCTCCACCTCGTCGGCGACGTCGTCGCGCTCATCCGTGAGCTAGGCGAGGAGCGGGCCGTCGTCGTCGGTCACGATTGGGGAGCCATGGTCGCGTGGAACACCGCGCTGCTGCGCCCCGGGGTCGTGCGCGGCGTCGTCGGCATCAGCGTGCCACCGCTGCCGCGCGGGCCGCTGCCGCCGCTGACCGTCAGCAGGCGACGTTTCGGCGACGGCTTCTACCAGAACCACTTCCAGCGGCCGGGGGTCGCGGAAGCCGAACTGGGCAAGGACGTCGCCGCCACCCTGCGCCTGACCTACGGCGGCGTCCCCGATCCCGAGCCCTCCGGCGGGTTCCTCGGCCTGTTCGCCGAACCCGAGACGCTGCCGGCCTGGCTCACCGAGGAGGACCTGGCGACCTTCGTCGAGCAGTTCACCGAGAGCGGCTTCACCGGCGGCCTGAACTGGTACCGCAACATCGACCGCAACTGGGAGCTGACCGCCGCCTGGCAGGACGCCCCGATCACCCCGCCGTCGCTCTACATCAGCGGCGAGAACGACGTCGTACGCCACTTCTACGCGATGGACGACGCCGCGCGGGCGATCGTGCCCAACCTGCGCGCGGTCATCGACGTGCCGGGGTGCGGCCACTGGACCCAGCAGGAGCGGCCCGAGGTCGTCACGGACGCGCTGCTGGACTTCCTGCGCGAGCTGTGAACACACCGGGGCGCGCCCTTGGCGGAGGCGCGGGAAAAGGATTGTTCGGCGTGGCGCGGCGGGCTGCCAATCAATGACGGGTGCGTTAGACAGGGCTGGTCGGGGGTTCTGAGTCGGCCGCGTCGTGAGCGGGTGCCGTAACCGGCGTACGCCTTCATGAGAGATCACGCCGACGGCCACGGGGTCCGCGACGGCGACCCATGCAACCGCAACAGACCCGCGGAAGAGGCCGTATGCCCATGACGATCCGACGCCGTATCCTCGCCTCCTTATGCCTGATCGCCGCCATGCTGGCCGTGCCCCGGCCGGCCGCGGCGGACGTCACCGGCCCGCCTGTGCTGAACGCGCCCGTCTTCAACGACCCGCTGGCCGAGTCGGGCGTGCCGGGCACGCCGAGCGCCGGGCAGTCGGCCATCCTCGACCAGTTGATCCGGCTGATCCGGGCCGCCGAGCCGGGCAGCGACATCCACTTCGCCTGGTACGCCTTCGCGAACGGCCAGCGTTCCACGGAGGTGGCGGAGCAGCTCGTCGCCGCGCACGCGCGAGGCGTACGGGTCAAGGTGATCCTCGACAGCATGGAGAAGCTCGGCGCCGACGAGCTGCCGTACAACGACGCGGTGACCGGCACGCTGAAGGCGGCGCTCGGCACGTCGGAGTCGGCGGGCTCCTGGGTGATCCGCTGCGAGTATCCGGACGAGAGCGCCGTCGAGCGCGGCTGCATCGCCAGAGACTACCTGCACAGCAAGTTCGCGCTGTTCTCCCGCCTCACGGTGGACGGCGCCGCCCACGCGAACGTGGTGTTCCAGACCTCCTCGAACCTGGCCGACTGGGACATGTACAGCGCGTTCCAGGACGCGTACACGTTCACCGACGCCGCCGTCTACGGCGCGTACCGGCAGTACTTCTCCGACCTTCAGGCGGGCCGCCGCAAGGCGGTCGATCCCGGCTATTCGTGGACCACACCCACCGGGACCAAGCATCGGGCCACGTTCTTCCCGCGGCGGGCCACGGACCCCGATCCCATCGTCAACGTGCTGAAGCTCATCGAGTGCGGCTACGACGACGGCGGCGTCCGCCGGCAGACCGACATCCGGCTGGTGATGCTGAACTTCAACAAGCACCGGGTGGCGATCGCCAACGAGCTGCTCCGGCTGCGCGGCGAGAACTGCTGGGTGGACGTCGTCCACTACGAGGACGACCCCACAGACGCCACCAAGAGCGTGGACGCCACCGTCCGCGAGGTGCTGGGCAGGACGGTGAACGGGCGCAGGATCCAGGTGACGCCCTGCCGCATCCCGGCCGGCTCGCGCAGCGTGGGCGTGCACAGCAAGGTGATGATGATCGACGGGTACTACGACGACGACATCACGCCGCGCGTGTACACGGGCAGTGCGAACTTCACGCACCTGGAGAACTCCGACGACTCCCTCGTACGCATCGCCGGCCGCGATGTCCACCAGCAGTACCTCACCTGGTTCTGGCACGTCCGCGACACCTGCGCCGCAGGATAGCGGCTACCTGACCACCGGGGCTGACCGCCCGCTGCCCGGCTCGTCGCGCGCCGGGCGGCCGGGCATGAGACCACCGTGAGCAGCCTTGACGGCCTGGATGATCTGGTCGCGTACGAGGCGGGGCCCGGTCGGCAGGAGGGCGGTCAGATCGGTGTCGGGGGCGTGCAGGTATCCGGCGTTGAGATTGGCGAACAGCGAGAGCGTGTGCGTGATCCGGTACGGCTCCAGGCCGCTGCCGGCCAGTGTCTCGCGCGTGCTGAACAGGGAGATCGGCTGGTATCCGACCGGACGGCCCAGCGCCTCGCCCAGCACCTCGGCGAGGTCCTGACCGCCGAACGCCTCCACGCCTTCCAGCTCGTAGGTCCTGCCCGCGTGGCGGTTGCGGCGGCCCGCGACGAGGTCGTTCTGGATCTCCGCCACTACCCGGACCGCGACGTCCGCCAGGTCCTCCTTCGCCACGACGGAAACCCGTCCCGCGCCGAACGCGGCGGCGAAGACGCCGGTCCCGGCGGCTGACGCGGCGGCGACGGCGGCCAACCCGAGCGGAACCTCGGCATAGAGCCCGTTGCGCAGCACCGTCACCTCGAACGCGGCCTCGGCCAGGCGCGCCTCGGTCCAGCGATGCGGCAGCGCGATGGTCATCAGGCTGCCCGAGCCCGCCAGGCTCGTGTAGACGACATGCCGCACGCCCGCGGCCTCGGCCGCGTCCACCACGGCGCCATGGCGGGCGAGGACCACGTCGTCCTCGGCGTATCCGGCCGAGACGAACACCAGGACGTCCACGCCTCGAAAGCCGGCGGCGAGCGAGGCCGGGTCGTCGAAGTCGATCCTGCGTGCGCTCACCCCGTCACCCGAGCGGGTGCCGCCGACCACGTCAAGGCCGTCCTCGCCGGACAGGCCACGGAAGATCAAGCCGCCGAGCCCGCCGGAGACGCCGGTCACGAGAATCATCTGATGCTCCTTGATGTTGACGCAGGTGGGAACATCACCGATCATCCGCGCCGGACCGCGGCGCCGTAAGGAGGCACTCTCGTGTCAGTCACGAACACGGCGGTAAGCCCACAGGTCAACGGCGCTGCTCCCAGCGGACCCTGTGGCGATGACGACTGCGGGATCCGCGACGTGCTCGACCGGCTCGGTGACCGATGGACGGTGCTGGTCCTGGTCGAGCTGTCCAAGGGAACGCGCCGTTTCCGGGAGCTCGAACGGGCGATCCCGGGCATCTCCCAGCGAATGCTCACCCTGACCACCAAACGGCTGTGCCGCGACGGGCTGGTCGAAAGGACCGTCTATCCGACCACCCCGCCGCAGACCGACTACCGGCTCACTCCGATGGGCGGCAGCCTGGCCGGCATGGTGTCCGCCCTGGCCGACTGGTCCCGCGACCACAAGGACGCCATCGCCGCCGCCCGCAGCGGCTGGGACCAGGACCACGGGTAGGCACGCCGAAGTCGCGGTGCTCGGGCACCTCTACCGGGCCAGGCCGCGCATGCCGTCCGAGGGGAAGAGGGTGAGCGCGGGCTGCGCCGCCTTGGTCCGGGCGTCGCCCGGCCCGCACGCCGCCACCAGGGCGTAGCGGTTCAGCGCGGCGTCGATCGGGCTGGGCTCGATCTGGCCGTTCTCGTCGACGCGCTGGTACTTGGTGAGGTTCATCCCGAGCGACAGTTGCCGCTTGCCGTCCGGCGTGGACAGCGACAGCGTGGTCATCCCGAACACGGCTCCGTCGTGCCCCCAGAACCGGCCGCACGGCAGATCGAGGGAGTAGAGGCCCAGGCCGTACGCCATCGCCCCGCCGCCCGCGAGCACCGGCACCGTCTTCTGCATCTCGGCCAACTGCGCCGGTTCGATCAGCCGGCCGCCCAGCAGGGCGCGGTAGAAGCGGTTGAGGTCGTCCATCGTGGAGGTGACGGCGCCGGCCGTGTAGGCCCATGACATGTTGTAGACGCTGTAGTCGCGGGGCGGGTCGATGAGGCCGTACCACGACTCGTACGCCTTGGAGTGCGGCCCAGGGATGTGCGGCGTGCGCGGGAAGGACGTGTGCCGGAGGCCGGCCTTGCGGATGACGTTGCGGGTGATGTACTGCTCGGCGTCGGTCCCGGTCACCTTCTCCAGCAGCAGCCCGATCAGGACGTAGTTGGTGTTGGAGTACGAACCGGGCGTGGCGCCCGGCTGCCCGGTCGGGGCTGCCGCCAGGCCGAGCTTCACCAGCTCCTCTGGAGCGATGTCGCGCAGGCGCTCGTCGTCCAGGCTCCTGGTGGAGCCCTCCAGCAGCGAGGGGAACGCCGGGCCCACGTAGTCGCCGAGATGGCTGGTGTGGTTGAGCAGCATGCGGACGGTGACCTGCTGTCCGCGCTCGCCAGGGACCAGGTCGGGCAGGTAGCGGCCGATCGGGGCGTCGAGCTCGACGGTGCCGCGGGCGACCTGCTGCAGGATGGCCACCGCGGCGAACGTCTTGCTGATGCTGCCGACGCGGTGCACCATGTCGGGGCGTACCGGGCGGTTGGTGTCCACGTCGGCCACGCCGGATGCGCCCCGCCACGTCTGGTCCTGGTCGCGTACCTCCGAGTAGATGCCGTACAGGCCCGCCTCGTGGACCGCGTCCAGGGACTCCCGCAACGCCTGCCGGTCCAGCCCTCCGGCTCGGGACGTCGTGGTGACGTCGGCGGTCCGGGCGCCGGCCGGCCCGGTCAGCGTTGCCACGGCGAGCAGCGCGCCCGCGCCGGCCGCTACGAATTTGCTGAATCGGCGTTGAGTCATGGCCGACATCATGATCGAACCGGGCGGGCGGGGTAAGTCCGCTCCGTCACCAGGTTCGTATGACAGCCGTCATGTCACGGGTTGTGGAAGGTGACTTCGGGATGGGCTGAGACGGCGGCCAGATCCCTCTTGACCAGCGGATTTGACCTCAACCGCAGTTGAGCTGATGGGCTGTTCGCCAGAGTCCGAGGACCAGAGAAGGCGAGCAGAGTTGAACACCACCACAGACACGTCCCAGCCCCCGCCCACAGCCGACCGGCCGTCTCCGCTGACACTCCCGGTGGTCCTGGTCGGCGTCGTCCTCGTGGCGATGTCCATCTCCGGGACCGCGGTCGCGCTGCCGAGCATCGGCCGCGATCTCGACACCTCGGGGGCGCCGCTGAACTGGGTCGTCGCCGGATACAACCTGGCCTTCGCGGCCATGACACTCATCGCGGGGTCGGCCGCCGACCGGATCGGCCGCCGGCGGGTGTTCATCGGCGCGGCGCTGGTCTTCGCGGCCGGATTCCTCGCGACGGCGCTGGGCCCGTCGATCATCGTCATCGACATCGCCCGCATCGTCTCCGGCGCCGGCGGTGCCGGGATCATGGCCGCCGGCGGCGCCATACTCGCCTCCAGCTACGACGGCGCGGCCCGCAACCGGGCCTTCGCCCTGATGGGCACCATGGCCGGAATCGGCATCGCCATCGGCCCCACCCTGTCGGGGCTGCTGATCGACGCCACGGGCTGGCAGGGCGGTTTCGCGGTCTTCACCGCCGTCGGCCTGCTGGTGGCCCTGGGCGCCACCCGGGCCCGCGAGTCCCGGGCGAACGTCAGCGGCCCGGTCGACTGGGCGGGCAGCGCCTTGTTCGTCGGCGCGCTGTCCCTGCTCATGTTCGCGCTCCTGGAGGCGCCCGCGCTCGGCTGGCTCCATCCGGGCATCCTGATCACCGGGATCGTCGGCCTGGCCGCCCTGGTCCTGTTCGGCGTTGTGCAGCGGCGCAGCCCCGCTCCGGTGCTGGCCCCTGCCCTGGTCGCCAACCGGGGCTTCATGGGCTGGAGCCTGGCGACCCTGACCACCTCGATCGGGTTCCTCGGCGTTCTGGTCTTCCTGCCCACCTACCTGCAGGCGGCGGCGGGGCTGTCCCCCTCGGCCGCGGGGGTGGCGATGCTGCTGCTGACCGCGCCTGTCCTGGTCGCGCCCATGGTCGCGGTGACCCTGGTGAACAAGGGCGTGTCGGCCCGCCTGCTGATCGTGATCGCTCTGGCGCTGGTCGTGGCCGGGAACCTGTGGCTGACGGCGCTGAACGCCGACCACGCGGTCGCGGCCGTCGCGGCCCCGCTGGTGATGATCGGCATCGGCATGGGAGCCTCCTTCGGCATCACCGACGGCCAGGCCATGGCCCTGGTCCCGGCCGACGACGTGGGCATGGCGGCCGGATTCCTCAACACCCTGCGGGGCGCGGCCGAGGCTCTCGTGATCGCCGCGTTCAGCGCCTCCCTCGTCGGTCTGCTCGCCGCGAAGCTCGGCGACACGAGCCGCGCCGCCGCGGTCGGTGCCGGACGCCTCACCAGCGGGGCCGAGGCCGCGGAACTCGACGCGTTCACGTGGTCCTGGCACCTGACCCAGCTCGGCGTCGGGCTACTCTGCCTCCTGCTGTCGGTCGTCGTGGTCACCCTCCTGATCCGGGGCCGCGCCGCGACGTCTCAGGGCACTGCCTGACCACACCGCTGTCTCGATCACGACGAAGGAGAGCTACCGTGCGCGCCAGTCCGGACGACCACCTCACGATCGGTGAGATCATCCGCCGGACCGGCGTGTCCGCCTCCGCCCTGCACTTCTACGAACGCAAGGGCCTGATCTTCAGCGAACGCGGCAGCGGCAACCAGCGGATCTTCTCCCGGCACATGCTTCGCCGGATCTCCTTGATCATCGTGGCCAAGCGCCTCAACATCCCGCTGTCGCACGTCGCCGAGGTCTTCACCACCCTGCCCACCGATCGGGCCCCCACCCACAAGGACTGGCAGCGGGTCTCCCGTATCTGGAAGAGGCAACTCGAGGAGCGCCGCCGAGCCATCGAGATCCTCGAACAGGAGCTGACCGGCTGCATCGGCTGTGGCTGCCTGTCGATGAAGGCGTGCCTGCTCCTCAACCCCGACGACGCCCTCGAGGGCCAGGGCCCCGGCCCCGTACGGCTCCAGGAGCCCAACCTCACCCTTCCTGACGGACCGTCCACACGACGAGCCATGTGATCACAGGTGAGGGCCGGGGACTGCGCGCCGGGTACGAGGCCGGGCCGCCCGGCCGGCGACCGCTCAGGGGCGGCGGCGGAGCCGTCCCCAGAGACGGCGTCCGGGCGGCCGGGCGCGACGTCCGAAGCCGGTGGCGTCGAGCACGGCGTCGACGAGGGAGAACAACACGGCCACTCCTCCCATGAGGGCGGCGTTCATGAAGCCTGTGGCAGGGGTGTCGTTCCCGGCCGGGCGCGGGGTGATCCGTCCGGCCGGATCCCAGCGGACGGCGATGACGGCACCCGCCTTGGCCACGGAGGTGTCGGTCGTCATCGCGTCGGGACGGGCCTGCGGGCAGGCCAGACGGTACTCGTAGAAGGTCTCGGTACGCGTGGAGGTCCACGTGCTGCCCGGGTCGCCGGGAGAGGTGCCGGGACGGTGGTGGGTTTCGGTGACGGTACGCTGCTGCGGGGTCTCCTGCCGCACCAGGCACTCGCTCACCCTGCCGCGCTCGGCCAGCGCCTGCCGTGTCACGGCCTCGTTGGCGAGATTGAGGCACAGGACCAGCGGCGCGGCCACCGCGAGGCTCAGCAACGCCCGGCTGCACCAGAAGAACGCCAGGGCGGTCAGCGCCAACGCCACGACCAGGCTGAGGATCCACAGCACCACGCCGACCCAGCCGCTGGGACCGTAGACGTTGACGTAGGCCCACCCGAACGCCGCCGCGACGGCCAGCACGGCCGGCGCCGAGCGCCACAGGATATTCCTCAGGCCCACGGAGCGGAGCGTCCTGCGGGGGCCTGTCGTCACCCTGCGGTCGGTTCCCGCCATGCCCGTGAGGTAAACCCCTCTGCCCGCCACGGCGCAGACTCCGTAGGGCCGGATTCCTCGGGGGCGCGCTCGCGACATCCCTTTTTTGATTGATCGGCCCTGGCGGGGGTGTGTCGAACAAACCCATTCGAGATTAGGCTCGTTGCCGGGGGGACTGGACCGATGGGACGTCGCGAGAACACGCTGGACCCCGCAGCCGGGCCGATCCAGCGCTTCGCCGCCGACCTGCGGGCGTTACGCCGCGAGGCCGGAGGCGTCACCTACCGCGCGATGGCACAGCGCACCTCCTACTCGGCCACCACCCTGTCGCAGGCGGCGGCGGGCGACAACCTTCCCTCGTTACCGGTCACGCTGGCCTACGTCCAGGCGTGCGGCGGGGAGAGCGCGGCCTGGGAGCGGCGCTGGCACGAAGCCGCCACGGAGCAGGGGGCCCTCCAGGCGGCGGCCGAGCGCGACGCCCCCGCGCCCTACCAGGGGCTGGCCCGGTTCGAGCCGGAAGACCACGAACGGTTCTTCGGCCGCGCGCAGGTCCTCGGCGAACTCATGGGGCTGGTGCGCCGGCGGGACATGGTCGCCGTGGTCGGCCCTTCGGGGAGCGGCAAGTCCTCCCTGCTGCGTGCCGGCCTGATCCCGGCGCTCCGCGGCGCACCGGATCGCGACGAGCCCACGGCCTCGGTCCGTCTCATCACGCCCGGCCGGTACCCGGCGCGTACGCACGCCTGGCTGCTGACCTCCGGCCCCGGCCCAGACTCCGGCTCCGGCTCCGGCTCGGACACGATCGTGATCGTCGACCAGTTCGAGGAGGTCTTCACGCTGTGCGACGCCGCCCAGCGCCGGACGTTCATCGGCCTGCTCACCGAGGCGCTGCGGCCACAGAGCCGTATGCGGGTGGTGCTGGCGATCAGAGCGGACTTCTACGGCCGCTGCGCCGGGCACCGCGACCTGGCACACGCGCTCAGCCGGTCGACCGTGCTGGTCGGCCCGATGAGCCAGGCCGAACTCCGTGAGGCGATCGTCAAGCCCGCCGCCGCGGCAGGGCTCATCGTCGAACGCGCGCTGACCGCACGCGTCATCGCCGAGGTGACCGACGAGCCGGGCGGTCTCCCGCTGTTGTCACACGTGCTGCTGGAGACGTGGCGGCGCCGGTCCGGCCGGGTGCTCACGCTGGACTCCTACCAGGCCGCGGGAGGCATTCGCGGGGCGATCGCGCGTACCGCCGAGGACGTCCACACCTCACTCACCCCGGCGCAGGCCGGGGTCGCCTGTCGCATTCTGCTGCGCCTCGTCGCCCCTGGAGAGGGCGGGCCGGACACGCGGCGCCCCGCCGACCGCGCCGAGCTGGACCTCGGCGAGTCCCCGGACGTCGACCTGGTGCTCGACAAGCTGGCCTGCGCCCGGCTCGTCACCCTGCACGACTCGACGGTCGAGCTGGCCCACGAGGCGCTCATCACCGGGTGGCCGCGCCTGACCGGCTGGATCGAGGAGGAACGCGAGCGGCTGCGCCTGCATCGCCGCCTCACCGAGGCCACCCAGATCTGGGAGGAGTTCGGCCGCGACCCCGGCACCCTGTACCGGGGCACCCGCCTGGGCACGGCCCGCGAGGCGTTCGGCTCTCCCGTCCAGCGTGCCACCCTGTCCCAGGCGGAACGCGAATTCCTCGACGCCGGCCTCGCCCTCGACGACGCCGAGCGCAACGCCGAACGACGCCGCGGCCGCCTCCTGACCCAGCTCGTCGTGGGGTTGCTGGTGCTGCTCGTCCTCGCCGTGACGGGAGGCGTCGCCGTGATCCAGGAACGGCAGTCGGCGCTGCGGCAGCGCAACGCGGCCCTGTCGCGGGAACTGGCCGTGCAGGCGATGGCCATGACACCGACAGAACCGGTGCGGGCCCGGTTGCTCGCGCTGCACGCCTACCGGACCGCGACCACGTCGCAGGCGCTCGGCAGCCTGCTCAGCGTGTCCGGCCCGCCTCTCGACAGAGCCCTGCTGAGCGGCCACCACGGCACGGTCAGCGCCACGGTGTTCAGCCCCGACGGGCGGCTGCTGGTGACAGCGGGGGAGGACCGCACCGTCAGGCTCTGGGACGTGCGGCGCCGCGCGCAGCTCGCCGCGCTCCGCGCGCACACCGCCCCCATCCGCGCCGCCGCCTTCAGCCCCGACGGCCGCCTGCTCGCCTCCGCCCACCGGGACGGGAACGTCGTCCTGTGGGACGTCGCCCGGCGCGCGAGACTCGCCACCCTCGAAGCCGGGCAGGGCATCCTGCACTCCGTGGCCTTCAGCCCGGACGGCCGGAGCCTGGCCGCCGCCGGAGACGAGGGAGTCATCCGGTTGTGGGACGTCGCCCGCCGGACGAGCGTGGCGGCGCTGCGCGGCCATGCCGGGCCGATCCGCGCCCTGGCCTTCACCCCCGGCGGCCAGGGCCTGATCTCGGCCGGCGACGATCACAGCGCCCGGCTGTGGGACACGCGTACCCGTCGCGGCTCGGTGCTCGCCCGGCACGGCGCTCCGATCCGGGCGGTGGCCGTCAACGCCGACGGCACCACGTACGCCCTCGCCGGTGAGGACAACCGCGTGGAACTGCGCGACGCCGACGACGGTACGGTCGTCGCCGAGCTGGCCGGGCACGTCGACGCGGTGGGCGCGCTGGCGTTCAGCCCCGACGGACGGCACCTGGCCTCCGGCGGGGACGACAGTTCCCTCATCTTCTGGGACGTCCCACGGCACGCACGAATCGCCACGTTCAACGACTTCTCCGACAAGGTGTCCGCCGTGGCGTTCAACCCGGACGGCCACAGCGTCGCCTCGTCCGGGGGCAGCGGCGGCGTCGCGCTGCGCAGCCCCGCCCTGCCCGGCTTCACCGGGCACACCGACACGGTCGGCGGCCTCGCGTTCAGCCCCGACGGCCTGCTGCTGGCCTCGGCGAGCAACGACCGGACCGTCCGCCTGTGGAGCCGGAGAACGGGCAGCCCGCTCGGCGACCCGCTCCAGCGGCACACCGGCAAGGTCAGGGCCGTGACGTTCAGCCCCGACGGCAGGTGGCTGGCCACGGGCGGCGAAGACAGCGCCGTCGTCGTCTGGAACGCCGCCACCCGCGCCGCCACCCTCCTGGGCCGCCTCGACGACAGCGTCATCGGTGTGGCCTTCAGCCCGGACGGCGACACCCTGGCCACGGCCGGCGTCGGCGGCGCCATCGTGTTGTGGGACGTGCCCGGCCGCCGCCGCGCGGCCGGGTTCCGCGGCCACGTCGGCACGGTCACCGACCTGGTCTTCAGCCCGGACGGCAGCCTGCTGGCCAGCTCGGGAAACGACGGTGCCATCCGGCTGTGGGACCCCCACAGAAGGCGGCTCGTCGCCGACCTCGCCGGGCACGCCGCAGCGGTCACCTCCCTGGACTTCAGCCCGGACGGGCAGCGCCTGGTCTCCGCCGGCGACGACGGCACCGTCCGGCTGTGGGACGTGCCGCGTCGGACCCAGGCCGCCGTACTGCAGGGGCACCGCGCACCCGTGCAGGCGGTGGCCTTCAGCCCGGACGGCCGCCTGATCGCCTCCGGCGGGCAGGACCAGACGGTCCAGTTGTGGAACGCCCGCACCCACGCGATCGTGGCCGAGCTGTCCGGCCACGACGACCTCGTCACCACGCTGGCCTTCAGCCCCGACAGCGGCACACTCGCCTCCGGCGGCAAGGACCAGCGCATCCTGACCTGGGACCTCGACCCGCGCCGCGCCGCCGGCACGATCTGCCGCGTCAAGGACCTCGTCACGCCCAGCGAATGGGATCACGCGCTCAGCGGCTTCCCCGGCACACCACCCTGCCACTGAACCCCGTTCACCGGACACCTGAAGGGCTCGAAGACAACCGGCGTACGACATCGTGAGCCCGCGAGCCAGGCCCTCACCTGAAGAAAGGGCCGAAATCATGATCAAGCGAGTTTTCGGAGCGATGGGGCTTGCCCTGGTCGTCGGCGTCGGCGGTGCCGCGATGCCGCGGGTAAGTCGTCGGGCTCGGCTTACCGGTGCGACGTTGTCGAGAGAAAGAACGGCAGGAAGTACGCGTTGTACATCAACGTATAACCGGCGGCTCGACATTGCCTGCAGGGCTCGAATATGCGATTCAGGCGAGCCCCGCAGGCCCCGGCGTTCATCCCAGCCCTGCGGCGCGGTTCTCCGACTGGAGGCGCGCTGCGGGAGCAGGGCCTCTTGCAGCGGCAGGCGTCCGGCCATGCCGACTTCAACCTTCTATGAGCTCGCGTCCTGCGCTGGTCCTGACACCCTGCGCGCTCTGTCACCGAGATCACCGAGATCACCGAGATCACCGAGAGTGAGTCAGAGCCCATTTTTCCGGCGTCCGGCATAGTTCCGTGGTGCCCGCTCGTCCTTGGTGGGTGACATCAGGAGGAGGACGGGTGGATCCAGGCTTTGAGGCGGCTTTGCGGCAGTTCGTCATCGACAGGTCGGGCGCGCTGTTCCGCACGGCGTACCTGCTGACCGGCGACCGGCACGCCGCCGAGGACCTCGTCCAGTCGGCCCTGGCGAAGACGGCCGCGCGGTGGCGCGGCCTGCGCGACCCCGAGGCCATCGAGGGATACGTCCGCCGCACCATGTACCACGAGCAGGTGAGCTGGTGGCGCCGCCGTTCGCGGGTGGTGGAGGTGAGCACGGACGAGCGGCTCGACCGGGCCGGCGACGGGCACGCCGAGGCGGCGGACCTGCGGATGACGATGCGGGCGGCGCTGTCCCGGCTGACGCCCCGGCAGCGGACCATGCTCGTCCTGCGCTATTTCGAGGACAAGTCGGAGACCGAGATCGCGAGCCTGCTGGGCGTGCGGGTGGGTTCGGTCCGCAGCCAGATCTACCGATCGCTGGAGCGGCTGAAGAAGTCCGCCCCCGAGCTGAGCACTGTGAGGGAGCTCCGTTGAACGTCGAGAACCTGCTGCGTGAGACCCTCGCCGAGATGGCGGACGAGCAGCCGCCGCCGCCCCCGGCCCGCTTCCTCCCACACCGTCCCGCCCGCCGGAGAGGCGCCGTCCTGGCGGCCGCGGTCACCGTCGTCGCCCTGGCCGTGGGCGGCACGATCGCCGTCAGGACCCTCTCGCCAGAGCCTGGCGGGCCGCAGGCACCGGTGACCCCGCCTCCCGTGCCGGAGCGGATGCGCAAGGCGACCATCAACGAGGGATGGCGGACCTCCCGCCTGTTCGACAACCTCTCCCGCATGACCGGCGAGCCCGCGGAGTCGTTCGCGCGGGCCGCGGAGGACGGCCGGGCGCTGGGCCTGCCTCCGTACGCCAAGGGCAGGCTGGAGGGCTTCGCCCACCCCGGCACGTACACGTTCACCGACGCCGCCACCCCCGCCCAGATCCTGGCCGCCATGGTGACCAGGTTCCGCGAGACGGCGGACGAGCTCGGCCTGGCCTCCCGGCGTGCCCCCTTGGACGTCGTCATCATCGCCAGCCTCGTCCAGGCCGAGTCGCCCACCGAGGCCGACATGCCGAAGGTGGCCCGCGTCATCCACAACCGCCTGGCCCGCGACATGATGCTGCAGCTCGACAGCACCGTCCGCTATGGCCTCGGCAAGGACCGCGGCGAGGTCACGGTCGAGGACACGAAGCTGCGTTCGCCGTACAACACCTACCGCCATCTCGGCCTGCCTCCTGGCCCCATCTCCAACCCCGGTGAGGCCGCGCTCAAAGCCGCGCTCAACCCGGCCGCGGGCACCTGGCTCTACTTCGTGCTCACCGACCAGAAGCGCGGCACCGTGGAGTTCGCCACGTCCGATGAGGAGTTCGCCAAGCTCGTTGAACGGGCGCGGCGCTCCGACTAGCGCGTCGCGCGCACGACCGCCCCCACCCGGATCCAGGCCCGGCGGGCCTCCCAGCTAGCCTCTACAAAAAGTAGTACTACTTCCGGTAGAGGATGACTGCATGCGGGTGCTGATCGTGGGGGCCGGGCTCGCGGGCGTGGCGGCGGCCAGGGGCTTTCTCGCCGCGGGGCACGAGGTCACCGTGCTGGAACGCTCGCCCTCCTTACGCGAGACCGGCTGCGCGATCCTGATCTGGCACAACGGCACGACCGTGCTGAACGACCTCGGCGTCCGCATGGACGGGGCCGGGCAGCGCGTGGACACCCTGGAGCTCCGCAGCTCCCGGGGCCGCCGGGTGATGGTGATGGACGTCGCGCGGCTGGCGGACGAGTTCGGCGCCCCGGTGGTGTCGCTGCCCCGCCGCGTCCTGCTGGACAGGCTCGCCGAGGGCCTGCCGCAGGACATCTACCGCTTCGGCGCCCGCTTCACCGCCCTGCACGACGACGGCCGCTCGGTACGTGTCGAGACCGAGGACGGCGCCCGGTACACGGGCGACCTGCTCATCGGGGCCGACGGCGTGAACTCCCAGGTCCGTACGGCGCTCTTCGGCTCCCACCCCGCCCGCCCGACCGGCACCGCCACCTGGCAGGGCCTGATCCGGGCGCCGTTCGACCCCGGCTCGCGCGCCCTGCTGTTCCTCGGCCCGCAGGGCGACGTCGGCATGAACCCCGCGGGCGACGGCATGCTGCAATGGCTCATCGACCTGCGCCGGCGCCCCGGCGACGGCCCGGAACGCCCCGACCTCGCGCTCGCCGCCCTCAGGCAGCGGTACGGCTCGTGGGGCTCGCCCGTTCCCGAACTGCTGGCGGCGCTGTCGGAGAAGGACCTCCAGCTCTTCCCGCACCGCCGCCACCGCGCCCCGCTCCGCTGGCGGCACGGCCGGAGCGTGCTGATCGGCGATGCGGTGCACGCCATGCCTCCGATGCTGGCCCAGGGGACGGGCCAGGCGCTGGAGGACGTGTCGGCGCTGCTGCGCGCCCTGGCCGCCGAGCCGGACCCGGTCGCGGCGCTGGGCGCGTACGAGCGGAGCCGGCGACGGCAGGCCACGCTGGCCTCCGTGATGGCCACCCAGGCCGTCGCGACCGGCGGGCCACGGGCCCTGACCCAGAGCGAGTGGGCGCTGCGCGGCGCCGTCGCCATACCCGACGGCCTGGGCACCTGGATGCTGCGAAAGCTCCTGCGCGGAGTCAGCACCCGCCTCTGAACGACCCATCGCGCCCCCACCGGGCGATCCCTCGACCGTCGGCGCGCTCAGCACATCCGAGGCAGCTTACCCGGAACCTCCGCACTGGACGGAGGGTGAAATCTGTCAGACAGGAAACGTTTACGGATCATCAATCCAAGATCACCCGATTGGACGCGGACGATCTTTACGTTTGCGGCGTTTGTGCATCTCTCTCCGCATGTGGAAGGACATTCATGCGCGTTTCCGCTCGGGCGATGATCGTCGCGTTAGCGACCGCTCTGACGATCAGCGGCGCGAACGTGGCCGGTGCCCCGGCCTTCGCGAACGACGACCCCACGCTGACGGCCCTCACCAAGGTCGTCCCCGAGATCGTCGAGGAGGCCAAGGCCGTCCCGCCGACCGTGATCCCCGAGGGTGACGTCCAGCGTCCCTTCGCCGCCGCCACCGACGTGAACCACACGCTGTCGGTGTCGGTCAGCGAGAACGAGGTCGGCATCGGCATGCCGGACGCCACCGGTGCCGGCAACCAGCCGCTGCCCGGCCTGGTCACCTACGCCGCCAAGCAGCCCAGCGTCACCTTCGCCCACCAGCGCACCGGTCAGATCGCCCGCGCGCTGACCGTCATCCACGACGCCTCCGCGCCGACCGAGTACCGCTTCCCGATCAGCGCGCCCGAGGGCTCGATGCTGGAGGTCGAGGAGGACGACGGCACGGTCCTGATCTACAACAACGACTTCTACCTCGCCGAGATCGACCTGCCCTGGGCCAAGGACGCCAACGGCAACCCGGTGCCGACCTCGTACCGGGTGGAGGGCATGACGCTCATCCAGACGGTCAACCACGCGGGCGCCGCCTACCCCGTGGTCGCCGACCCCGCGCTCAAGCTGCAGTGCGAGTGGTGGAAGGCCATGTGCCGGGTGATCTTCTCGAAGAAGCTCACGGCCCAGATCCACAGCTCCTGGCTGTACGCCGGGGCGGCGGGCGCGGTCAAGGTCGCCGACGCGGCCTGCGACAAGTCGAAGAACAGCAAGATCAAGCTGGCCTGCAAGGTGATGTTCGCGGCGGGCATCGCCCAGTACATCTACAAGATTCGGGAAGCCGCCAACAAGAAGCAGTGCTTCGCGCTGCGGGTGCAGTGGCCGGGCCCGATCGTCTGGGGCGAGGTCCGCAAGAAGAGCTGCCAGAGCAAGTAGATCCCCCTGTGACAACCGACGCCCCCGTCAATCCGGCGGGGGCGTCGCCCTACCTCGGAGCACCCATGTCTGCCCTCCTGCCACGGGCCCTCGCCGGTGGCCTCGCCTTCTTACTCCTTCCTCTGGGCGTGCCCTCCTTACCGGCCGCCGCGGAACCTCCCGCCGCCGCCGAGCCGCCCGCCGCCGTCCAGGCCGTGGACGACCCCAGTGACCCGGCCAGGGTCGCCGCCGAGCCGAGCGCGCCCGACGAGGCGTCCGCCCGCCTGTCCGCCCGCCTGACGGACCGCCGCGTCGAGGTCGAGGACGCCCGTACCGAGACCACCACCACCTACGCCAACCCGGACGGCACGCTGACGGTCGACTCGTTCGCCGGTCCGGTGCGCTACCGCGGCGACGGCGGATGGGCCCCGGTGGACATCGCGCTCACCAAGACCGCGTCGGGCGAGATCGTGCCGCGCGGTCACGGCCGCAAGCTGCGCTTCGGCGGCGGGAGCGCCGGGCTCGGCGCCCGGCGGGCCGCCGCGGACACCGCGGCGACCGACCTGATCACGATCGGGGAGGGCGCCACCAAGGTCACCTTGCAGTGGAAGGGCGCCCTGCCGGCGCCGAGCCTGTCCGGTGAGACGGCCACGTACGCGCAGGCCATGCCGGGCGCCGACCTGGTCGTCACCGCCACCAGGACCGGCGCCGAGCAGTTCCTGCTGCTCCGGTCGCGCCCGGCCGCGCCGCTGTCGTACACGCTGACGCTCAAGGCGCCGGGCCTGAAGCCGCGCGAGGCCAAGGACGGCGGGGCGGAGCTGGTCGACGCCAAGGGCAAGGTCGCCGTCACCATCCCCGCGCCGGAGATGTGGGACGCCACCACACACCCGATCTCCGGCGAACGCCTGCGCCGGGCTCCGGTGGGGATGAAGGTCTCCGGCAACGACCTCGTCTTCACCCCCGACGCGGCCTTCCTCAACGACCCCGCCACGACGTATCCCGTCACCGTGGACCCCGCGCTCAACCTGGGCCAGGTCTTCGACACGTTCGTCCAGGAGGGCTACGGGACCGACCAGTCGGGCGCCACCGAACTCAAGATCGGCAACAACGGCAGCGGGCAGGTCGCCCGGTCGTTCATCACGTGGAAGACCCCCGGCATCGCGGGCAAGAAGATCATCTCGGCCACGCTGAAGCTGTGGAACTTCCACTCGTGGTCCTGCAACACCCGCTCGTGGGAGGTCTGGTCGGCCAACCGCGCCTCCACGTCCTCGCGCTGGCCGGGCCCGGCGCTGCTGACCAAGTACGCCTCCTCCAGCGAGACCAAGGGCTACGGCAGCGGCTGCGCCGACGGCTGGGTCACCGCCAACGTCACCTCGCTGGCGCAGTTCTGGGCCAACGAGGAGTACAAGGAATCCGGCATGGGCCTGCGGGCCACCAGCGAGTCGGACGAGTACGCCTGGAAGCGGTTCAACTCGGGCAACGCCTCCGCGCACGTGCCGGTCATCTCGCTGACCTACAACTCCTACCCGAGCACCCCGGTCTCCACGTGGCTCTCGCCGTACAGCGACTATGACGGCGTCCGCTGGACCAACACGCTCACCCCGCAGCTCCGCGCCCACGTGCGCGACCCCGACGGGGGCAACGTCCGCGGCAAGTTCGACCTGTACCAGGGCTCGACGATGCTGATCGACGACCTCTACGGCGCGTACGTGGCCAGCAACGGCTTCTCCGGCGCGAACGTGCCGGCGGGCAAGCTGGCCAACGGCAAGTCGTACATGTTCCGGTCGTGGGCCCACGACGGCTCGCTGACCTCGAAGCTCTGGCAGACGGCGTACTTCTCCGTCGACACCGTCAAGCCGCCCGCGCCCACGGTCACCTCCGCCGACTACCCGAACGACGGCACCTACCACGGCGACGCCGGCAAGGCCGGCACGTTCACCCTCACCCCGGCCGGCACGGACGCCGGGTGGATCGCGTACAAGCTCGACAGCGGCGCCGTCACCAAGGTGCTCACCACCGGCGCGGCCGTCACCGCCAAGCTCACCCCGGCCACGACGGGCGCCCACACGCTCAGCGTCTACACCATCGACAAGGCCGGCAACGCCTCCCCGACGACCGCCTACACCTTCAACGTCGGGACCGGCGCGGCCGTGGCCTCGCTCACCGCGCCCGTGAACGGCCTGCGCAGCACCGGCAAGGTGCCCCTCGCCGTCACCGGCACGGCGTTCACGCAGGTCAAGTTCCAGTACCGGCGCGCAGAGACCGACGCCTGGGCGGACCTGCCCGTCGCGAACGTCACCGGCGCCGACGGCAAGCCGCTGACCGCGTGGCCCGTCGCCGCCCCCGGCAGGCTGTCCGGCCTGACCTGGGACGCGGGCACGCAGCTCGGCGACGCCGCGGTGCAGGTGCGCGCGGTCGTCACGGGCACGACCACGGCGGAGTCCCAGCCGGTCGAGGTCGTGGTGGACCGCCGCGCCACCCAGGCCGCCACGAAGGAGGCCGGGCCGGGCGTGCTCAACCTCCAGACCGGCGACTACCGCCTCCAGACCACCGCGGGCGGGCCCTTCGGCCTGACGCTCACCCGCACCGCCTCCTCCCGCGAAGCCGGCTGGTCGCTTCCTGTGCCCGTGCTCAAGGAGACCTCGGCGACCTCGGTCGAGGTGACGCGGGCCGACGGCAGGCCGGTGCAGTTCACCAGGACCGCGGACGGCTGGAAGCCGGAGCCCGGGGCCGAGAACCTGACCCTCACCGGCACGTACACGCTGACCGACGCGCGCGGCGAGGTCACCACCTTCACCAGGCAAGGCGACCTGTACGCCCCCGAGGGCCACGTCTACGACCAGGGCCGGCTGAAGTCGATCACCAAGTCGGGGCACACGCTGGACCTCGGTTACGACACCGCGGGACGCCTCACCACGGTCTCTCTGCAGGGCACGGTGATCACCCAGTACGGCTACGACAGCGCGGGACGGCTCGCCGAGGCGTGGGACCCGCGGATCAGCCCGGCACTGAAGAGCGTCTACGGGTACGACTCCGCCGGCCGCGTCGCCACGCTCACCCCGCCCGGCGAGCTGCCGTGGACCTTCGCGTACGAGACCGACGGGAGGCTGCGCACGGTCTCCCGGGCCACGCTCAAGGCCGGCACCGCGGACCAGGTCGCCGGCGAGGCGAAGACCACCGTCGCGTACGGGGTGCCGCTCACGAAGGCGGCCGGCGGCCCGGCCGACGTGACGGCCAGGGAGGTGGCCGCCTGGGGCCAGGCCGTGGCGCCCGTGACTGCGACGTCGGTGCAGCCGCCGGAGCTCGCCGCCACGGTGACGTACCTGGACGAGTCGGGTAGGGCGGTCAACGTCCTGACGCCCGGCGGGCACCTGTCCGCCACCGACTACGACCGGTTCGGCCACGTCGTGCGGGAGCTCACCGCCGCGAACCGGGAGCTGTCGCAGCGCGACATGACCGACTTCCGCCTCGCCGAGCTGGCCATCACCGGCTACGAGCCCGAGGAGCGCGCCGAGCTGCTGTCCACCCGTTCCGTCTATGACACGTCCGGGCGGCGCGAGCTGACGGAGCTGAGCCCGGTCCACATCGTCAACCTGGAGTCCGACGTGGACGACCTGCCCGCCGGGTACGCCATCGGCGCCAGGACGCGCACGGTCCGCACGTACGACGAAGGCCGGCCGGCCGGTGCGGTGGCCCGCGACCTGCCGACCACCGTCAAGACCGGTGCGGTGATCGTCGGGCGCGAGACCAGGCCGGACGCGGACGTCCGCACCACCGCCATCACCTACGACTGGGCCACGGGGCAGCAGGTCAAGACGGTCCGCGACCCCGGCGGCGAGGCGGTCACCACCACGGCCGCCAACCCCGTGCTCTACACCGCGACCGGCGGCGCGCCGTGCGGCGGACGGTCCGACTGGGCGGGCCTGGTGTGCCAGGAAGGCGGGCGCACGTACACCTACGACGCCGCCGGCCTGGCCGCCACCGTGACCGAGGGCGGCACGGTCACCACCCTCAAGCGCGACACCGCCGGCCGCCTCACCGCCACCAAGGCGGGCGGGGAGGCCGAGATCGGCCTCGGGTACGACTCCGCGACCGGCCGGCCCACCCAGCGCTGGCGCGGCACGGAGAAGGTCGTCACGGCCTACGACAAGCTCGGCCGGGCGATCTCCCACACCGACGCCGACGGCGGCCTGACCCGCACCGAGTACGACGACCTCAACCGCCCGGTCAAGGTCACGGACTCGTCCCCGTCCACCAGGACCTACGCCTACGACGCCAGGGTCGAGCCGCGCGGCCTGGCCACCTCGGTGACCGACTCGGTCGCGGGCACGTTCACCGCGCGCTACGACGCCGAGGGCCGCCAGACCGAGGGCGACCTGCCGGGCGGCCTGCACCTGCAGGTTGGTTACGACGAGCGCGGCCAGAGCTACGCCCGGATCTACACCCGGGACGGCCTGGAGGCCCCGGTGATGATCGACCAGGTCGGCCGGAACGTCCACGGCCAGGAACTGCTGAGCATGCGGACCGACCTCATGGCCGAGCGGCAGCTCGGCTACGACAAGGCGGGCGGGCTCGCGTCGGCGCTGGACATGGCGTTCCCGGTGTGCACCCTGCGCCGGTACGACCACGACGGCGCGGGCAACAGGACCCGGCTGGCGGTGCAGGCGTCGGACGAGGACTGCCCGGTGGCCGACGACTCGGCCGCGTCGATCACCAGCTACGGCTACGCCTCCGACGGCAGGCTGACCGGCGACGGCTACGCCTACGACGCGGCGGGCCGGACCACGTCGCTGCCCGGCGGGCGTACCATCGACTACTTCGCCGACGGGCTGCCGGCCAAGACGACCTCCGGCGAGCAGAGCCTGGCCTGGACCCGCGACCCGGCGGGCCGGATCCGCTCGGAGACGGACGAGGCGGGCGCGGTCACCGTCCACCACTATGGCACGGACGGCGACAAGCCCTCCTGGACCACCGCGAACGGCACGATCGTCCGCAACGTCGCCGGGATCGGCGGGGAACTGGCCGCGCACACCGGCGCGACCGGATCGGTGCGCCTGCAGTTGCTCACCAACGGCGGGAGCGTCGGGACCGAGCTGGAGCTCGGCACCGGCCTGGCCACGGTGGTCGGGTACGACGAGTTCGGCGTGCCCTCCCAGCCGGCCCGGTACGGCTGGCTCGGCGGGGCGTACCATCCGACCCTGCTGAACGGCTGGGTCCTGGTGTCGGGCCGCGTGTACGACCCGGCGCTCGGCCGCTACCTCCAGCGTCCGTACTGAAACGCACGTGACGAGGCCCGGGTGGTCCGGCACCCGGGCTTCGTCACGTCCAAGCCACGCCGATCTGGTCGGCGGCCGACGACGCGCTCGCGCGTCCAAGCCCTGGACCCCGGACGGATCGGCACTTGTGCCCTGAGCGTCATTCGCGGCCTCACGCCCGGAACGTGCGGCGGTAGGCGTCCGGCGGCACGCCGATCGTGCGGTGGAAGTGGCGGCGCATCGTCGTCGCCGTGCCCATGCCCGCGGCCGAGGCGATGGTGTCGACGCTGTCGTCCGTGGTCTCCAGCAGCTCCTGCGCGCGGCGGAACCGCTGCGTCGCCAGCCACTGCAGCGGCGTGGTGCCGGTTACCGAGCGGAAGTGGCGGGCCAGGTGGCGCGAGCTCATGTTCGCCTGGCGGGCCAGGTCCTCCACGGTGAGCGGCTGGTCCAGCCGCCGCATCACCCAAGTGAGCAGTTCGGCCAGGGGATGGCCGTCCTGGGCGGGCACCGGTGTGGTGACGAACTGGGCCTGGCCGCCGGCCCGGTGGGGCGGCACCACCAGGCGGCGAGCGACCACGTTGGCGACCACCGCGCCCTGGTCGCGGCGGATCAGGTGCAGGCACAGGTCCATCGCCGCGGCCTTGCCCGCGGACGTGAGCACGCTGCCGTTGTCGACGTAGAGCACGTCGGGGTCGACCTGCACCCGGGGATAGCGCGCGGCCAGGTCCGCGGTGTGGGCCCAGTGCGTGGTCGCGCGCAGCCCGTCCAGCAGGCCGGCGGCGGCGAGCACGAACACGCCCGTGCACAGGGAGACCACCCGCGCGCCCGACTCGTGGGCGGCGCGCACCGCCTCGACCAGGTCGGCCGGCGGGTCCTCGTCGACGTCCGCCAAGGCGGGGACGATCACGGTGTCGGCCTGCGCCAGCCGGTCGAGCCCGTGGTCCGGCTCCAGCAGGAACCGGCCGACCCGGACGGCGTGCGTGCCGCACACCGTGACGTCGTACCAGGGGCCTGACAGGGCGTCCGGGGCGGAGCCGAAGACCTCGTAGGCCAGGGCCAGCTCGAAGTGCAGCATCCCGTCGGTGGCGGCGACCGCGACGGAGCGTGGGACAGAACTCATGTCGGGAATTGTACGGTTCATGTCATTCCGGACGCTGGCACCGTCGCGCCGCCGGGGAGAGGATTTCCCTCATAAGTCACTTCGAGCGGGTGGGAGCAGGGCTATGGGATCGGGTCGGAACGTGGCGGTGTTCGGGGCCTATGGGCACACCGGGCGGTTCGTGGTCGCGGAGTTGCGTGCGCGTGGGTACGTTCCGCTGCTGCTCGGCCGTGACCAGGGCAAGTTGACGGCGCTGGCGCAGGCTCAGCCGGGGCTCGAGACGTGGCAGGCGTCGGCCGACGACCCGGCCGCGCTCGACCGCGCGCTGAAGGGCGCCGATGCCGTGATCAACACCGCCGGGCCCTTCGCCTCGACCGCCGGCCCGCTGGTCGAGGCGGCGCTGCGGGCCGGTATCCCGTATGTCGACGTGGCGGCCGAGATCGAGGCGAACGTCGACACGTTCGCGCACTTCGCCGAGCGTGCCGGTGCCGCGGGCATCGCGGTGGTGCCGGCGATGGCCTTCTACGGCGGTCTCGGCGACCTGCTGGTCACCACCGCGATGGGCGACTGGACGGCGGCGGACGAGGTGCACGTCGCCTACGGCCTGAGCAGTTGGCACCCCACCGCGGGAACGCTCGCCTCGGGCACGGTCTCGTCGCAGCGGCGGGGTGGTCGCCGGGTCCGCTACTCCGGTGGGCAACTGGAGTACCACGATGACGCTCTGCCGACGCTGGAGTGGCCCTTCCCGGCTCCGCTGGGTCCGCAGAGTGTCATCGGCGAGTTCTCCATGGCCGACGTCGTCACCGTTCCCAGTCATCTGGCGGTTCCGGAGGTGCGTACCTACATGACCGCCAAGGCGGCCGCGGACCTGTTCGCTCCCGACCCCTCGGCGCCGACCGCGGTTGACGAGCGGGGTCGTTCCGAGCAGACCTTCGTGGTCGACGTCCTCGTCCGGTCCGGTGATACGGAGCGCCGTGTGGCCGCTGCTGGTCAGGACATCTACGCCATCAGCGCGCCGCTCGCGGTCGAGGCCGTCGACCGCATCCTCACCGGCCGGACCAGGACCACCGGCGTCGCCTCCGCGGGTGCGATCTTCGACGCCCCCGACTTCCTGCGCGCGCTGTCCGCGCACCTCACGGTGCACCTGCCGCTCGACATGCGTGGCTGACCGACGATCCGTACCGGGGTCCGGACCGTGTGATCGCACACCGCTGGACTCACCCCGGGGAGCGCGCCGTTCATCGGTCCGCTGTCATTCGGCGGAGGCCGTGTCGTGCCCAGATCGCCGCCGAAGTGGCCGTCGGGTCTGTGCGTACCTCGGGCGGGGTGGTCCAGATGCGGGTCGGCCCGTCGTCGGGCCGGTAGCGGGGCCAGCCGGGGTCTCCGGTCGCGGCGAAGGAGGTCCAGGCTCCTCGCATCGCGGCGGAGAGCCCCGCGAATTCGGGGGGCGTGGTCGGTCCGATCAGTTCGGTGCCGACGGGGCCGTTCGGGGTGTCGAAGACGAAGGGGACGTCGAGGCCGTGGCAGGCCCCTGGCGTGTGATGGCCGGTCCACGCGAACTCGTAGAAGTAGGTGCGGGCGCCGAAGGCCGCGTGTGCCTGGGCGCACCAGCGCGCGGGCATTCGGAACATCGCATCGGTGAGGAGCCGGGTCAGCAGGTCGTGGTCGGTCACGCCGGGTTGGGCGCGCCGGTAGGCCGCGACGGCCTCGGGGGCGAGCCCGAGGCCGCGTACGGCGCGGACGGGGTCGGCCTCGGCGGGGTCGAGCCCGGCGGTGAAGGCGCGGGCCTCGTCGGCGGTGTATCCGCAGATGAGGTCGATGGTGTGGGCGTTGCCGGTGTGCCGCATCGCGGCCCAGGGCGGCCCGCTGATCAGCTCTCCGTCGAGGACCAGGGCGTAGGGGCTGTGCGGGTGGGTCCAGTCGCCCGGATCGGCGGACATCACCGCCACGGGGTTCCACTGCACCGCGTGGATCGCCGCCGGTGACAGGCGCGCCAACGTGTCGGCTCTCGGCCGGACGCCCAACTCTTCGACGATCATGGTTGAGACGGCGCGGGCCTCGTCCGAGGGCACGTACACGTTGCCGGGGCTCTGCGCGATCGCCCGGTGGAACAGGCCGCTCGCCGCGTCGGCCGTGACCAGCGCGGCGATCGAGGTCGCCCCGGCGGACTGGCCGAACACCGTGACCGAGCCCGGGTTCCCGCCGAACGCGGCGATGTTGTCCTGGATCCAGCGCAGCGCGGCGATCTGGTCGAGCACGCCGCGGTTGCAGGGCGCGTCCTCCACCCAGCCGAAGCCCTCGTAGCCGACGCGGTAGTTGACCGTCACCAGCACGACCCCGTCGCGGGCCAGGGCGGTTCCGTCGAAGTCGGGGCTGTTCGCGGATCCGGCCACGAATCCGCCGCCGTGGAACCACACCATGACCGGCAGGCCGCCGTCCCCGGGCTGCGGGGTCCAGATGTTGAGGGTGAGGCACTCGGGGTCGGCTCCGGCCGCAGGCGCCTGTGGATGCTCCGGCTGGGGAACGGACGCTCCGAAGGCCCGCGCGTTCCGTACGCCCTCCCAGGGCGGTGGCGGGGCCGGTGCCAGGAAGCGCAGGGGGCCGTGCAACGGCGCGGCGTAGGGGAGGCCCAGGAACGCTGTGACCTCGGTCTCCGTGACGCCTCGCACTGCACCGCATTCTGTCCGGACGGTCACATCCATGCCGTACGTCCTTCCTCGGTCGGGATCGGCCGGTCGTCATGGGCGGCCGTCTGGAGTCCCGTCGGCATTCCGACTGGTCTGAGATTTGACCAGATGGTCAATGAATAGTCTAGTCGGTATGCGGGAGAGTGGCATGAGGCGGGTGGCGCCGGGCACGCGGAGATAGGCTTCACGCCGCCGTGCGGCAGCTCACCGCGACACCCGCACGATGACACCGGAAGGACTCACGCACACTCATGTGGCAGCAGCCGGACACCGAGAGCATGACTTTCACCGAACGTGGCCGACGTGCCCAGATCCTGCGCGGCGCGATCGACACCATCGTCGAGCTGGGCTGGGCGCAAAGCTCGCTGGCGCGCATCGCCGAACGGATCGGGGCCAGCAAGGGCACCATCCTGCACTACTTTCCCGACAAGGAAGCCCTCGTCGGGGCGCTGGCGTTCGACATCCACAGCCGGCTGGCCGACGCCGTCAGCGCCGCCGTCGCCGCCGAGTCCACCTCGATCGGCCGGATCCGCGCCTACATCCGCGCCAACATCGACTTCCTGGCCGACAACCCCTCGGACATCGCCGCCGTCATCGAACTCGGCGCCACCTACCGCAGCCGCGACCGCCGCCGTCTCAAAGATCTGATGGCGACCGCCGACCCCGTACGGGACGAGTTCGCCTCACTCGACCTGGCCGCCCTGCTCACCCGGGAACGACACGCCTCGAAACTCAGCGACTTCGACCCCGACACCCTGGCGATGGTCGTCCGAGGCGCCATCGACGCCGCCGCCGAACGTCTCACCCGCGATCCCGGCTTCGACCCCCACCCCTACGGCCTCGAACTCGCCGAGACAGTCGAACGCCGCCTCCAGCCCGCCCCGAGCACACGCGGACGGTGATCGGCGGACCGCACCGCCCGGCGGGGTCGACGCCATGACCGAGATCGACATGACCGAACGCCGGGTGGTTAGGATTGGCCGCATGGCGCTGCGGCTTGTTCAGGTGAATTTCAAGGCTCGGGACGACTCGGCGCTCGGCCGGTTCTGGGCGGAGGCGCTCGGCTGGGGCGTCTCCAGCGAGGGGCCCGGTGTGACCAACGTCGAACCCGTGGGCTTCGACTGGCCGGACCCCACCGCCGTCTGCGTCGACGTCGTCACCGTCCCTGACCCCGAAACGGTGAAGTACCGCGCGCACCTCGATCTCGCCACCACCTCCGCGGCACATCAGGCGGAGTTGGTCGCGCGCCTGAAAGAGCTGGGCGCGACGCCCGCCGACGTGGGCCAGGGCGACGTCCCGTGGACGGTGCTGGCCGACCCGGAGGGCAACGTGTTCTGCGTGCTGGAGCCCCGGCCGATCTACCAGGACACCGGGCCGATCGCCGCGGTGGTGGTCGACTGCGCGGACCCACGGGCCATGGCCAGGTTCTGGGACGAGGCGATGGACTGGACCCTGCACGAGGTGAGCGACGACCACGCGCGGCTGCGCTCCGCCAAGGGTGTCGGGCCGTATCTGGAGTTCATCCGCACGGCCGGCGAGAAGACCGTGTGGACCCGCGTCCATCTCGACCTGCTGCCGTACCGCGGTGACGACAAGGCGGCGGAGGTGGCCCGGCTGCAGACCCTCGGTGCGACGCTCGCCGACGTCGGCCAGGGCGACGTCCCTTGGGTCGTCCTCGCCGACCCGGAGGGCAACGAGTTCTGCGTCCTCGGCCGGGCCTGACGCGAAGCCGCCCCGCCCGCGTGCCGGTCCACGCCCACTTGGCCCGACTCGCCGAGTCGGCGTCGCCCGGCCGCAAGCGTACGGGAGTCCAGGGCCGTCACCCGGGCGGGAGCCGGTCCGTCCATCTGGCGTCGATCGTCACCATGCCGCCGTCCTGGGTATGAGCCAGTCCGCCGGTGAGCGGAGCCCATACGGAGGTCTCGCGGATCCGCCCGGTGTCCTGGTCGACGACCATGGTGCCGTTGCCGACGGCCACCGGGATCTGCAGGCGTCGCCCGCCGTCGGTCTCGCCGAGGTCGACGACTCCCGGCCGGGAGGCGAGCGCTCGATAGGCGGCGGCACGGACCTCGGGCGAGACCGGCGCCTCACCGATCAGTGAGAGCAGCGCCATCGTGGCGAGGCTGTCCTGTTCGGCGGCCGTCATCGGTTGTCCCGCATTGATACGCACGCCACTTTCGGGAACATCCGCCCGGAGCCGGGTGTACAAAGCGTCCTCGTCGGCGGGCAGCGACCTCAGCTCTTCGAAGCTCATGCGCAACGGCCCCACCGCGAAAGGCTGAGGCTCCGAGGGCCACTCGAGGAGCTTGCCCTCACCTTTCATCCCCTTGCCTTTGATCCAGAAATGACCGTCGCGCCGGTACCAGTACTCCTGGGTCGGCGACCCCTTCTTGGTGATGGTGATGTGCCAGTACGTCCCAGTGCCCTCAGGGGTGCGCTCCGCGGTGTCGGCGGCGACGAGCAGGACGTCCCGCGAACTCGTGATCGGCGGCCGGGGGTCGCCGAAACGACCCGGCACGATCACGAGTGCGGCGGCGACGGCCGCGGCGACCGCTGGGATCAGTGCCCACCGCGCCAGCCGCCCGCGGGCGCGGACGGCCGCGCCGGTGATGCCGAGCGCCTCGGCCGCCTCCTCCGAGTTCAGCCCGCCCCACGCGACGAGCAGGAGCACCTCCCGGTAGGAGCTGGGAATCTTGGTCAGCGCGGCCATGAGGGGCGCCCGATGCGCTTGGGCGTCGACCCGGCCCGCGACCTGGTCGGCGTGGCCGTCGTCGGCCTGCGCGAGAGGTGTCCGGGAAAGCGCCCGGTACCATCGGGCCTCCGCCCGGTGATGCCGGGCGATGAGGTTGGCGACGATCCCGTACAGCCAGGGCCGGGCATCCTCACGAGACACGTCGTAGCGGTCGCGTCGGTCGAACGCGACCAGGAACGTCTCCGCGGCCACGTCATCGGCCAGGCTCGGTCCTAACCGCTGTGCGGCGAACCCGTGGATCTGAAAGTAGTAGCGGTCGAAGACCGCGGCGAAGCGTTCCGGGTCTCGCCGGGATTGCTCGATGATCGCCGCGTCGCTGACATCCTCGACCGGAAGCGCCCGGGTCACTGCGGCCATATCCCGATAATTCGTGTCATCGTGTGCCTTCCGTAGCTTGAACGGTCGCCCTCCTTCGCCGATGGACGGGCAAGTGTTTCACCGCGCGTCGTGGGAGCCCATCACACGACTACGGGACGAAGTCACGCATCGGCGCGACGGCGGCGGTGGCCCGCCCACGCGGGACGGTCCGTGCCCCAGAGGCTTGGCGGGCGGCGCCACGTCCGGGGCGCACCCTCGTAGTGGATCGGGGGAAGGGCGTGGCGGAGCGTCCCGTACGGCGAGGCGGTCCGCGCCAGCCAGGGCCTGGCGTCATAGCCGCCGCCCTCGACCGGCGCGGGACGGATGCCGTGCAGCAACCAGGAGGCGGTGCCCGCGAGGGAGAGCCGTAACGAGCGCCCACCGCCGGTGACCTGCCGGTCGCTCAACGCCCGCAGGACTGCGGCGGCCAGCAGATATCCGGTTCCGTGGTCCAGCGCCTGCGCCGGCAGCGCACCGGGACGGCCGTCGGCCCCGGCCTCGATCACGGCGATGCCGCTCGCCGCCTGGACCAGGCTGTCGAAGCCGCGCCGCGCCGCCCATGCCCCCGACCAGCCCCAGGCGCACAACTGGGCGACGATCAGGCCGGGACGTCGGGCAAGGAGTGTGTCGAGCCCCAGCGCCTCCAGCGCGCCGGGCCGGTAGCCGAGGACCACGACGTCGGCCGAGCCGAGGAGGTCGGCGAAGGTGCCCCGGTCCCCGGCCGCCGACAGGTCCAGCAACGCCGACCGCTTGCCCATCCCGGTGTCGGCGTGGGCGTCCGCGCTCTCCGGCAGCCGAGGGCAGTCGAGGCGAAGCACGTCGGCGCCCAGGAGGGCGAGGGTACGCGTGGCGACGGGACCGGCGATGACCCGGGTCAGGTCCAGGACCCGCACTCCGGCGGCCGGCAGCGACGCCGGCGGGAGGGTCCGCGGGCGGCTCTCCCCGGTGGGCCGGGTCTCGGCGAGCGGATGCACCGTCCCGTCAGGAGGGGCCACGGCCACGGCCAGGCCGCCGGCCTCGTAGACGGTCTCCTGGATCCACCGGGCCGGGCGTGCCGCCACTTCGGCCGCGAGCGACTCGGCGTGCACCCGGTCGTCGCCGGTGTCGCCGATGCCCAGGGCATTCAGCAGCCGGGCGCGGTGGTGCGGGTAGTTGGCGTGCGTACGCACCCAGCCGTCGGCCGCGCGCCAGAAGCCGGACAGCGGCGCGAAGGCCGCCGGGACCCGGCCGTCGACGCGCAGGTGCCGTTCGCCGGCGAACGCCGTGGCCACCGCCGCCTCCCGTACCCGTACCGCGGGTATCGGCGCCGCGTTGCGCCGCGCCAGGAGCTCCGCGGCGGCCAGCGAGCACGCGCCGACGCTCGCTCTGGCCAACTCCCGCACCGGCAGGCGGGCCGGCAGGACGTCACCCGCCCCCTCGTACGACACCTCCTCCGCCAGCCCGGCCGGCCCTCCGAGAGCTGCCCAGGCGTGGACGGTCGCGGCGTCGTTCCCGTGCGTCACCCGGCCAGTTTGCCCGATCCACAGCGGCCCGCCGCCCGCGGCCGGGCATCTCGACGACCCAGGCGGCGATCCGCCTCGCGTGGCTTGTCAGTCGGCCAGGATTCGCTGGAGCTTCCGGTATTCGCTCGGTGGTACCCCATACGCCGTTCGGAATGCCCGGCTGAACGAGGCGGCGTCGGTGAACCCCCATCGTGCCGCGATCTCCGCGACGCTCCGGCCGGTCAGGCGGCCGTCGGCCAGGTCGGCGCGGCAGCGCTGCATCCGCTGTTCGCGGATGTAGCCGCTGACCGTCAACTCCTCCTGCTGGAAGATGCGGTGCAGGTAGCGTACGGAGATGTGGTGCGCGGCCGCGATCAGGGACCGGGAGAGATCGGGCCGGTGCAGGTGGTGCTGGATGAACGTCTTGATCTGCCGTGCGAGCACCTGCTGGTGCGTGTGGGCGGGCACCGTCCGGGCCGCGTCGGCCACTCCGGCGAGGTAGACGGCCAGCAGGTCGATCGCCGTTCTGGCCAGCCCGGCGTACTCGTCGGGGGACAGGCCTCTGGCCTGCTCCAGGAGCCCTTCCATGAACCGGCAGAGCAGCGCCCCGGTGCCCTGCCGCGACGGCAGCGGCCGGGCCGTGCAGCCGCGCAGCAGTTGTTCCGGCAGCGGTAACGCCTGCCGGGGCAGTTGGCAGGAAACCGTCCGCGCGAGCCGTCCCTGGCTGACGATCTCGCCCTGAAAGGGCCGGGACGTGTCGTGGAGCGACAGGTCGCCGCGCGCGAGCGTGGTGCGGGTGCGGCTCTGCTCGAACCACAGCGATCCGCTGCTCACCAGCGTCAGCACCCACCACTCCGGGTCGGCGCGCCGGATCAGCCTGGGAGTGCGCTCTGTCCGCATGCTCATGTATTGCGGCGCCGTCACCAGGACCGGCCCGAGCGGCAACACCGTCACCGAAGCTTGGAAGTCGTCGGTCTGCTCGCTGCTGATCACGGTGGGGTACATCTGCTGGGCGGTCACATCACGCCACCACTCGAAACGCTCGGCGGCCGGGACCTCTGTACTGTGCAACTCGATCACAGCGATGGCACACCCCCGGTGTGTGGCCCGCCTGCATTGTATACACGGTTGATCGCGAGGCGGCACCCGCAGGAGATCGACCGGGGCTTTCGTTTGGCCGCATCTTCGTACGGTAACCATGAGTGCATGATTGACTCCGAAAAGTCGCGAAAGTCGTGCTCCTGGCCCGCGACGGCCATCTCACCGAGGTCTGCGGCTCCCGGGAGAGCCCCAGGCGGCGGCGCTCGCGCATGGACGGGCGGAATAGGGTCGGCCGGTAGGGCTGTTAGGCCAGGGGTTGCACGAACGCCACGACGCCGGCCAGGAAGGCCGGATGCCGCGGCGGACGTCTCCCCCGAGCACCGGCCGTCCGACCCAAGGAGCAGCGTTTGCGTAGCGACTCGGTCGATCTGCGTACTCGAATGACGGCCGCGGTGTTTCCCGCCGGCCTGCTGGCGCCCCCGCCTCGCACGTTGCTCGACATTCTCGACGAGTCCACGCGCCTGCACCCGGACGCGCCCGCGCTGGACGACGGCACCGTCCGCCTCGGCTACCGCGCGTTGCGCGCCGAGGTGGACCGGATGGCCGCCGACCTCGCGCAGGCCGGGATCGGCCGCGGCGCCCGGGTGGGCGTGCGCGTCGTGTCGGGGACGGCCGAGCTGTACCTCTCCATCCTCGCCGTGCTCGCGGCCGGAGCCGCGTACGTGCCGGTCGACGCCGACGACCCGGACGAGCGCGCCGAGCTGGTCTTCGCCGAAGCCGGGGTGGACGCGGTCATCACCGACAAGCTGACGGTTCACGGGCCCGGGAGAGACGACGGCGGCCCGCCAGGACCGGACGACGACGCCTGGATCATCTTCACCTCCGGATCCACCGGCAAGCCGAAGGGCGTCGCGGTGACGCACCGGTCGGCGGCCGCGTTCGCCGACGCGGAAGCGGGGCTCTTCCTGCAGGAGCGGCCGCTCGGCCCCGGCGACCGGGTGCTGGCCGGGCTCTCCGTGGCGTTCGACGCCTCGTGCGAGGAGATGTGGCTGGCCTGGCGGCACGGCGCCTGCCTGGTGCCCGCGCCCAGGGCCCTGGTGCGAACGGGCATCGACCTCGGCCCCTGGCTGGCCGAGCGGCAGATCACGGTCGTGTCGACCGTTCCGACGCTGGCCGCGCTCTGGCCGGTCGAGCACCTCGGCGGCATCCGGCTGCTCATCTTCGGCGGGGAGGCCTGCCCTCCCGAGCTGGCCGCGCGGCTGGCCGTGCCCGGGCGGGAGGTCTGGAACACCTACGGCCCCACCGAGGCGACGGTCGTGGCGTCCGCGGCGCGGCTCACCGGCGGCGGGCCCGTACGCATCGGGTTGCCCCTCGACGGGTGGGACCTGGCGGTGATCGGCGACTCGGGCGATCCGGTGGCCATGGGGGAGACCGGCGAACTGGTCATCGGGGGCGTGGGCCTGGCCCGCTACCTCGATCCGGTGAAGGACGCCGAGAAGTACGCCCCGTTGCCGTCGCTCGGCTGGGAGCGCGCCTACCGCAGCGGCGACCTGGTGCGGGCCGACCCCGAGGGCCTCGTGTTCGTCGGCAGGGCCGACGACCAGGTGAAGCTGGGCGGACGCCGGATCGAGCTGGGAGAGGTGGACGCCGCTCTGCTGGCGCTGCCGGGAGTCACCGGGGCCGCCGCCGCCGTCCGCACGGCGGGCGGCGGGCATCAGGTGCTCATCGGGTACGTCGTCACGGGCCCCGGCTTCGACCCCGGCGCGGCGCGCGATCTGCTCACCGACTCGCTGCCCGCCGCCCTCGTGCCGCGACTGGCCCCGGTCGACTCGCTCCCGACCAGGACCTCGGGCAAGATCGATCGTGACGCCCTGCCCTGGCCGCTGGCCGAGCAGGCCACGTCCGCGGCCGAGCTGGACCCGGCCGAGACGCTGCTGGCCGAACGGTGGACCGCCATCCTGGGCGTGGCCCCGGAAGGGCCCGGCGCCGACTTCTTCGCCAGTGGAGGCACGAGCCTGGCCGCGGCCAGACTGGTCTCCGTGCTGCGTCCCGACTTTCCCGACGTGGCGGTCGGCGACGTGTACGCGCAGCCGACGCTGGCCGGGCTGGCGCGGCTCCTGGCCGACCGGGGCGAGCCCGAAGCCGCCCGGCCACCCGTGACGCCCATGCCGCGGCGGGCCGCGCTCGCGCAGACGCTGCTCATGGTGCCGCTGCTCACCGTCGGCGCGACGCGCTGGATCGTGCCGCTGGCCGCGCTCGGCAACGTGCTCGCGCCGCCGTGGGCGCCGGCGCTGTCCTGGTGGTGGGTGGCGCTGGGCGCGCTGGCGTTCCTCACCCCCGTGGGACGGATGGGCCTGTCGGCGGCGCTCGCCCGGCTGCTGCTGCGCGGCGTACGGCCGGGCAGCCATCCGCGCGGCGGCGGCGTCCATCTGAGACTGTGGTTCGCCGGGCAGTTCGCGGCCAGGCTCGGCGTTCCCGACCTGGCCGGCGCCCCCTGGATGACCTGGTACGCCCGCCTGCTCGGCGCCCAGATCGGCGCGGACGCGGACCTGCACTCACCGCCGCCCGTCACCGGACTGCTCAAGATCGGCAAAGGCGCGTCCGTCGAACAGGAGGTGGACCTCAGCGGCCACTGGTACGACGGCGACCGCCTGCACATCGGCGAGATCCGCATCGGCGCGGGAGCCAGCGTCGGATCCCGCTCGACGCTGCTGCCCGGCGCCCGCGTCGGAAAGAACGCCCAGGTCGCGCCCGGATCGGCGGTCGTGGGCAGCGTACCGGGAGGAGAGCTGTGGGCCGGGGCTCCGGCGTTCCGGCAGGGCAAGTCCCGCAGGACACGGCCCTCTGAGCGGGCCGCCCGCTCCCGGCTCTGGGCCGTGCTGTACGCCGTGACCGCCTTCGCACTCAGCCTGTTCCCGGCCGTCGCGGCCGGGGCCGGTCTCCTGGTCCTGGCCGCCTCCGCCCGCGAGGCGCGCACGCTCGGTGCGGCCCTGATGGCCGCCCTGCCCGCCGTGCCGCTCGCGACGCTCGCGGGCATGGCCGCGTTCGTCCTGCTCACGCTGGTCAGCGTGCGGCTGCTCGGCCTGGGCCTGCGCCCAGGGCACCACCCGGTGCACAGCCGCCAAGCCTGGCAGGCGTGGGCGACGGGCCGGTTGATGGCCTCGGCACGGGTGTGGCTGTTCCCCCTCTACGCGAGCGTCGTGACGCCCGCGTGGCTGCGGGCGCTCGGCATGAAGGTGGGCCGGGGCGCCGAGTTGTCCACGGTCCTCGCCCTGCCCACGATGACGTCGGTGGGCGACGGGGCCTTCCTGGCCGACGACACGATGGTCGCCCCGTACGAGCTCGACGGCGGCTGGATGCGCGTCGCGGCGGCGCGGATCGGCAAGCGCGCCTTCCTGGGCAACTCCGGGATGACCGCTCCCGGCCGCAAGGTGCCGAAGGACGGCCTGGTGGGCGTGCTGTCGGCGACGCCGAAGAAGGCCAAGTCCGGCTCGTCGTACGTGGGCATGCCGCCGATGAAGCTGCGCCGTACCGCGCAGGAGGGCGATGCGAACCGCACCTATGCCCCGCCCGCGCGCTACAAGGCGGCACGGGCGCTCGTCGAGGCGTTCCGCGTGGTGCCCGCCATGTGCGCGGTCGCGCTGGCCGTCCTGGTCGCCGCCGCGTTCGAGGCTCTCGCCGCCCGCTACGGCTTCGCCGCGGCGATCGCGCTGAGCGGCGTGCTCATGCTGGCGGCGGGCGTGGTCGCCGCGGCGCTCGCGACGGCCGCCAAGTGGTCGCTGGTCGGCCGGATCAGGGTCGGCAGCCGTCCGCTGTGGAGCTCGTTCGTGTGGCGCAACGAGCTGGCGGACAACTTTGTCGAGGTGCTGGCGGTGCCCTGGTTCGCGCAGCCGTGGCTCGGAACCGCGCCGCTGAACGTGTGGTTGCGCACGCTCGGGGCACGCATCGGGCATGGGGTCACGTGTGACACGTACTGGCTGCCCGAGGCGGACCTGGTTACCCTGGGCGACGGCGCATGCGTCAACCGGGGCTGCGTCCTGCAGACACATCTCTTCCACGACCGGGTCATGACCATGGACACCGTGACGCTCGAAGCGGGGGCGACACTCGGCCCGCACGGCGTGGTGCTGCCGGCGGCGCGCGTCGGCACCGACACCACGATCGGTCCCGCCTCCCTGGTCATGCGCGGCGAGAACGTGCCCGCCCGCACCCGATGGTTCGGCAACCCCATCTCGGCGTGGCGATGACCTCGTACTTCCCCCGGCACGGCGACCATCGCTACCGCGTCTCGCACTACGACCTGAACCTGACCTACCGGGTCCAGGCCAACCGGCTCGACGGCACGGCCCGGCTGACGGTGACGGCCGCGGACGCGCTCGGCGTGCTCGAACTGGACTTCGGCAGGCTCAGGGTCGGGACCGTCACGGTGGACGGGACGTTCGCCCGGCACACGCACGCCCAGGGCAAGCTGCGGGTGACGCTGCCCAGGCCGCTGTCCCCGGGGGAACGGGCCGGGGTGGAGGTGCGCTACTCGGGCAGGCCCGTACCGGTGCCGAGCCCGTGGGGCGGGCTGGGCTGGGAGGAGCTGACCGACGGCGCGCTCGTCGCCGGCCAGCCGATCGGCGCGCCCTCCTGGTTCCCCTGCAACGACCGGCCGGACGACAAGGCGTCGTACCGGATCTCCGTGACCACGAGGTCGCCCTACCAGGCGATCGCCAACGGCGTCCTCATGGCCACGCGGCGCTCGGCCGGGAACACGACGTGGGTCTACGAGCAGGCCGAGCCCATGGCGAGCTACCTGGCGAGCGTGCAGATCGGGCGCTACCAGATCTCCCCGTCCGGCGGGTCCCGGCTGGCCCACCCGGCACGGCTGGCCACCCGCGTACGGCACGACTTCGCCCGGCAGAGCCAGATGATGGCGCTGTTCGGCGACCTGTTCGGGCCCTACCCGTTCACCGGCTACACCGTGGTGGTGGTCGACGACGATCTGGAGATCCCGGTCGAGGCCCAGGGCATGTCGATCTTCGGCAGGAACCACGTGGACGGCGTACGCGGCTCGGAACGGCTGATCGCGCACGAGCTGGCGCACCAGTGGTTCGGCAACAGCCTCACCGTGGCCTGCTGGCAGGACATCTGGCTGCAGGAGGGCTTCGCGTGCTACGCCGAGTGGCTCTGGTCCGAGGCGTCGGGCTCCCTGCCCGCCGGTGAGCACGCCCGGCGCTGGCACCACCGCCTCGCCCTGGCCCCGCAGGACTTCGTCCTGGCCGATCCCGGCCCGTCGGCGCTGTTCGACGACCGCGTCTACAAGCGTGGCGCGCTGACCCTGCACGCCTTGCGCTCGGCCATGGGCGACGAGGCGTTCTTCCCCGCCCTGCGCGCCTGGACCGCCGAGCACCGGCACGGGACCGTCACCACCCGGGAGTTCGCCGGGCACGTCCAGCGGCACACTCCGCGACCGGTCGAGCCGCTGCTGTCCGCCTGGCTGTACGACGTGGCGCTGCCGGCTCTGCCCTGATCGTCCCGCGCCGCGTTCGCCCGGTTCGTCGGCGTTCATCTGCTCCCTTTCGTGGCGAGACGGACTGCCGTCCGCTGATGAGACACCTAGTGTCTTGGTAGCCTTGACACCTAGTGACTTGGCGTTTAGCTTTCGGATAGATGGAATCGACGGGTACTGGCGCAAGGCGTCGGCAGAGGTAGGTGGGCATGTCGCAGCACTCAGCGGGGAGCGGGGCCGGCCGCCGGATCGGGCGCAGCAGGGTTGCCGACCAGATCGTCGACGACCTGCGGGAACGCATCCTCGGCGGAGATCTCCCTGACGGCTCGCGGTTGCCGGCGGAACGGGAGCTGGCCGACCACTACGGCGTCAGCGGCGCGACCGTCCGCGAGGCGGTTCGCGTGCTGTCCACCGTCGGGCTGGTGAGCGTCCGGCACGGCGCCGGTTCGTTCGTCACCGCCGAACCCGACACGATGATCGGGATGACCATCGCCTCGGTGGTTCGGCTGGCCGGCGCGGGCGCCGTCGACGTGCTCGGCGTGTTCGCGGCCCTGAACAGGTACGCGGTCCAACTGGCCGCCCAGCAGGCGACCGACGCCGAGATCGCGTCGCTCCGCGAGACGGTCGACAGGCTGGCGGTGATCGACGACACCGGCGGCACGATCGAGGACCTCCGGGCGTTCATGCGGCGCCTGTCGGAGATTTCGCACAACGCGCTACTCATCCCTCTCTGCCGACTGCTCGCCGACGTCCAGGTCGAGCTGGCGTTCGAGTTGAGCGGCGGACGCGTGTCCGAATGGCGGCGGGTCGCCGGCGGGTTGCACGCTGACCGGCTCGCGATCGTCGAGGCTCTGGAGAACCGGTCGCCCGAGCAGGCGGCCGCGGCCGTCGACGCGCACTCCGCGCACGCGGCCCGCCTGATCCTTTCGACCCCGCAGGCGAAGAAGGTCCAGCTCTCGGACCCCGGCTACGCGCGACTGCTGGTCGACATGCTCGATGCCAGGCTCAGCTCGGCCATGAGCTGACCGCTGCGGTGCGGCCTCGCCGCGCCCGGCATCGGTCAAGGCCACTCCGACCAATCAGGAGAACATCATGGCTCAAGTCCCTGTCGAACAAGGAATCCTTGAAGGCGATCAGCAGCACGGCGTGTTCCGGTTCTGCGGCGTGCCCTACGCGGCCCCGCCCGTGGGGAGCCTGCGGTGGGCCGCGCCGCAGCCCCCTGCCTCCTGGGACGGCGTACGTGATGCGACGACCTTCGGCAACGCGGCGATTCAGGCCGCCGACACCGGTGTGGATCTCGGCGGGCAACCGAGCGAGGACTGCCTCTACCTCAACGTCTGGTCATCGACCATCGACCCGCAGGCTCGCCAACCGGTCATGGTGTGGATCCACGGCGGCGGCTTCCTCACCGGCGCCGGGTCCATGACGGACTACCACGGCACCTCGATCGCCCAGCACGGCGTGACCTACGTGTCCGTCAACTACCGCCTCGGCGCCTTCGGTTTCCTGGACCACCCGCAGGTGGGCGGCAACGCCGCCGTCCAGGACTGGGTCGCGGCGTTGACCTGGGTGTCCCGCAACATCGCCGCCTTCGGGGGCGACCCCGGCAACGTCACCGTCTTCGGTCAGTCGGCCGGCGCGACCGCGGTGCGCACCCTGCTGGCCACCCCGTCCGCCCAGGGGTTGTTCCACCGTGCCATCCTGCAGAGCGCGGGCTTCGAACGGGCCGCGGCCTTGCCCGACGTGGCCCGGCGGCGGCTCGTCGAGGCCAGCGGCAGGCTGTTCGAGCACCTGGGCACCAGCGACATCGAGCAGCTCCGCCAGGCGCCGGTGGAGCAGATACGTCGGGCCTCCTTCCTGTTCTCGGGTGCCGTGCCGTCACCCGGCCAGGTGCACACGCCGGCGAACCTGGCCTGGTGCCCGACGGAGGACGGTCAGGTCGTGGGCGCCGATCTGTCCTGCTGGCCGGCGGACCTCCCGGTGCTGTTCGGTCACACCGTGGACGAGGCGCGCTACTTCATCACGCCCAAGGGTCCCTTCGGGGCACCACCGGGCACGGTGGACCCGGCCCAGCTCTACACGCCCGCGACGCTGGCGAGGATGGCCGCGGCCTTCGGCCGGCAGCGGGCCGACCCCATCGTGGCCGCGCTCACGGGCAGCCCGTACGAGGAGTTGGCGGAGCTGTTCACCACCGCCATCTGGACAGAGCCGGCCCTGGCCTCCTACCGCCGGTTCACCGAACTGGGCCGCACCGCCTACGCCTACCGTTTCGGGCGCGTGTCACCGGGCAACCGCCGGACGGGCATGCTCGCGTATCACATGTCCGAAATCCCCTACGTGTTCGGCCGCCTCGTCCCGTCCGAGGACTACGACGAGGCGGACGCCCAAGTCTCGGAAACCATGACACACGCCTGGACGGAGTTCGCAAGGACCGGCGTGCCGAGCAGCCCCGACGGAACCCCCTGGCCCGCCGCCACCAGTACGGCGCCGCACACGACCGTCATCGACGACAAGACACAGAGCTGTCCCCTGACCGTCGGCCCGGTCACCGAACTGATCAACTCCCTGCGGGCGGCCGCCGACCACCGCTGAGCGCCCGACCGGCGACCGCCGGAGATCTCGACGCACAGCCCCGCACCCGAGTACGCACGGGACGACCATGCGCCCAGACCCGCCGCATCACCCGACGGCGGTCCCCTCCAGCTCGACCAACAGGGTGGGGATCGCCAGCCGGGTCACCCCGAGCATCGTGGTGGACGGCGCCACCCCGGCGGCGCCCAACCGCGACGCCAGCACGCCGTAGTGCTGGAAAAGCAGATCGACGTCGGTGGTGTAGACGTTGAGCCGGACGAGGTTCGCCAGCGACATGCCGGCCTCGCCGAGCACGGCCTCCAGGTTGTCGACGCTCAGCGCCAACTGCGCCGCCATGTCACCGTCATGCTGGGGCTTGCCGTCACCGCTCATCGCGGTCTGCCCCGAGCAGTACAGGGTCCGGGTGTGCCCGGAGACGATCTCGCCCTGGTTGTAGCCCATCTCCACCGACCACGCCCACGGGTTGACCGCCGTTCGTTCCACTGCCACATCAGCTCCATTCGTCCGTCGGCCTGTTGGCCACGATCCTTGACGTCGTGGTGATGAGCCTCCCAGCGAATCACGACATCCTGTGTCGTGTATTTCGGTAAAGTCCCCGTATGCGCGCCGACCGGCTGGTCTCCCTGGTGCTGCTGCTGCGGCAGCACGGGCGGCTGTCCGCGGCCACGCTGGCCCGCGAGCTGGAGGTGTCCACCCGCACGGTGCTGCGCGACATCGAGGCGCTGTCCGCAGCCGGTGTCCCGGTCTACGCCGAACGCGGCCGGCACGGCGGGTTCGCGTTGTTACCCGGTTTCCGGACCGAGCTGACCGGCCTCAACCCCGACGAGGCCCTTGCCCTGCTGGTCGCCGGATCGCGGCGCGGCGCGCAGGCGTTCGGCCTCGGCTCGGCGCTCGCTTCTGCGATGCTCAAAGTGGTGGACGCGCTACCCGAGAACTATCGGGACACCGCGGCCGGCGCGGCCGAGCGACTGCTCATCGACCCGGAGACCGACCTCCTCTCGCGTCGGCTGGTCGCCGAGGAGGTGCCTGACGCCATCGCGGCCGAGGTCCTGCGCGCGGTGTTCGCCGGGCACAAGCTGCAGATCCACTACGCGGCTGCGGACCAGGACCCGAAGTGGCGCACGGTGGACCCGATCGGCCTGGTCACCATACGCGACCGGGGCTACTTGCTGGCGACCAGGTCTGGCGCGGACCGTACCTACCGGTTGTCCCGGATCTTGGCCGCCAAGGAACTCGCCGAACCCGCCCAGCGACCAGACCGGGTCGATCTGGACCGGGCCTGGCAGGAACGCAGCACCCGGTTTCGGACCGGCGGCGACCAGGTCGCCGTGCTGGTGCGGGTGAACCCGGCGCGGCGGGAGGACCTGCTGGGCACCGCGCTGGCCGTTCTCACCGAAGAAGCCGACGCGGACGGCTGGCTGCGGATGGAGGTGACCTTCCAGGACCCGAGGCACGCCGAGTGGGCGCTGTGGCAGCTCAGCACGAACGCGGAAGCCCTCACCCCGCAGTGGTTGCGCACCTCCCTGCGCAACCGCGCCACCACGATCGCCACCCGCTACGAAGTCTCGTCCTGAGAGCCGGCGGATCAGGGTTCCAGCAGGCGGCGAGGGCCAGGACCGTGTTCCGCCAGCGTGTCCGCGGGGTTGACGAGCGCGCACTGCTCGAAGGACAGGCACCCGCAGCCGATGCAGTCGGTGAACCGGTCGCGCATCCGCTCCATCTTCTCGATGCGGGCGTTGATCTCCCTGCTCCAGCACACCGACGCGTTCATCCAGAACTCCCGGGTGGCCGGCTCGCCCTCCGGCAGGAAGCCCAGCACCCCTCCGATCACCGACAGGGGCATGCCGACGCTCTGCGAAGCGCGGATGAACGCCACCCTGCGCAGAGTGCTGCGGTGGAAGCGGCGCTGCCGGCCGTCGGTGCGGCGGCTGGTGATGAGTCCCTGGCGCTCGTAGAAGCGCAGCGCTGAGGCGGGGACGCCGCTGCGTGCGGACAATTCGCCGATGGTCAGCTCCTGGGCGATCTCTCCCGACTCCGACATATCGCCCACCCTAGCTTGACTTAAACCTTTGTTTAAGCACGAGCCTGTCTCCACGGAGACCAAGAACCTCACGGAGACAACGATGACCGACGCAGTACGACAGTGGATCAGGCAGCATGCCCATCCCCTCACCACCCTCGCCCCCCACGACCCGCTGGCCGATCTGGCCGCCCTGCACGGCCTGGCGCGTGATGCCACGGTCGTCGCCCTCGCCGCATCGGCCCGCCAGACCCACGAACTGTCGGCCATCGCCCATCGGATGCTGAGGTTCCTGGTCGAGGAGATGGGGTTCCGTTCGATCGCCCTGGAAGGCGACGATGCCGCACGCTTGCACCTCGACGAGTTCGTCCGCACCGGCCGGGGTGACCCGCAGGCGCTCCTGGCCGACGCCCGGTCCTTCTGGCAGACCGAGGAGATCGTCGATGTCATCCGGTGGATGCGCGCCCACAACGAACGGCACCCGCACGACCAGGTCCGCTTCGCCGGCGTTCCCGATCGAGCCCCCCTGCGACCAGGCAATCCGCAGACGGTGGGCGACGACATCGAACAACGCCTGGCCGAGAACACGATCTGGTGGCACGAGCACACCGGCGACAAAATCGTCTACTGGGGCGGCCTCGCGCACATGGTCAACGGCTCCACCCGGACGGTCTCCCCGCCATCGCCGCCGCCCACGCACCGCAACGCGGGCAGCTATCTGCGCGAACGCTTCGGCAGCGGCTACCTGTGCATCGGCCTGACCTTCCACCACGGTTCGCTGCCCTACCCTGTCCCAGCGCCACCGCCCGACTTCGCCGAGGCACCCCTGGGCGATGCCGGCCTGGACTCCTTCTTCCTGAACCTGCACGCGCCGGGCCCGGCCTCCGTTCGCGCCTGGCTCAACACGCCGACCAGAACCCGACTGATCGGCCCCGTCTACGATCCAGGCGACGACGCCGCCCATCACCTGTCCGGCGGTTCGCTCGCCGGCTGGATGGACGTCATCGCCCACCACCGGCAGGTGACACCGGTCCGCGTCATCAGTGGTGAAGGACGCGTCGGGCGGTTGGGCTGAGTCCCGTCACTTCAGGAGCGTGCGCCAGCGGTCGGCCGACTCGATCATGTCCAGGCTGAAGTGTTCCAGGAACGACGCCGTCTTGGTCAGTCGTTCTCGCACGGGGCTGTCGAGCCCGAAGGACTCGGCCATCGCCATCGTGGCCCGTACCATCTCGAGCGACTGCCGCCTGCTGATCAGGATGGAGTGGTACCAGGCGTCGTTGTCGATCACGTAGACGTCGCGACGGCGCCGCGGGTCGCGCTCGCGCCGGGCGTACCCGTGCTGGACCAGGTAGTTCACGGCCACGGAGATGGAGGCTGGGCTGACGTTCAGCCTGCGGATCAGTTCGGCGGCGGTGCGGCGGCCGTCCTCGGACAGCACCAGGTCGTGGTGCACGCGCGCGGCCGTCCTCGGCATCCCCGCTGTGACCATCATCTCGATGATCTCCTGTTCCATCGTGGCGATCTGCGCCGTGGCCGCGTGCGGGGGTGCCGGTGTGCCGCGCCGGGCCCGCTGGATCGTGTCCTGGTGAGCCTGCTGGGGCCGGTAGCCGGTGGGGCCGCCGTTGCGGGCGATCTCCCGGGTGATCGTCGAGGTCGGCCGGTCGAGCCGCCGGGCGATCTCGCGGTAGGAGAGTCCGTCGGTGAGTCCGGCCGCGATGCGTCGGCGGTCCTGCTGGGTCAGTCGTCCTCCTGGCATGCCATCAGTGTTGCCTTAGCCGCCATTCATTGCAACATGGTGTTGCTTTCGGGCGCAGCGTCATTGCGCCAATTCATCGCATGCTACCTGGGCAAATGCCTTCTTTGGATTGACGCGACGGTAAATGCAACGTAGCTTTCGAGTTGCACGAAACACGTACTATCTCGAAGTAAGGACTGGTCATGGGTGAGTCCCTCCACACCGTCGAGAACAGGGCCGCTGCCGGGCAGGATCGTCCGGAGCTGCAGCAGGCCGTCCAGGAGTTCGTCGATGCCGGTTTCGCCGGGATGCAGATGCGCGTGCACGACGAGCGGGGCGAGTGGGTCGGCAGCGCCGGGGTGCGCAAGCTGGGCGAGGACGCGAAGCCGCCGACGAACGCCCGGTTCCGGATCGGCAGCACCACCAAGACCTTCACCGCGACCCTGGTCCTGACGTTGGTGGCCGACGGCGAGATCAGGCTGGACAACCCGGTGGACGACTACCTGCCCCAGTTCGGCCTGGACCGGCGGATCACCGTGCGGATGCTGCTGCGGCACACCAGCGGGGTGTTCAACCACACCGGCGAGGTCGACCCCGACGGGACGTACGTGCCGGGGCTCCCCTCGGTGGGCCAGGAGTGGGTGGACAACCGGTTCCGTACCTATCGGCCGGAGGAACTGGTGCGGTTCGCGCTGTCCAAGCCGGCGCGGTTCGAGCCGGGGACGGACCAGGGCTACTCCAACACCAACTACACGCTGGCCCAGGTACTGGTCGAGCAGGTCACCGGCCGCTCCTACGCCGAGGAGATGCAGCGCCGGATCCTCGGGCCGCTCGGACTGTCGGACACCGTGGCGCCGGACGCCCAGCCGGAGATCCCCGCGCCGCACGTCCACGGCTACTACCGGTACGAGGACGCCGGCCAGTGGAAGGTGGTCGACGTCACCCGCCAGAACCCCTCCCTGCTGGCCGGCACCGGCAGCATGATCTCGACCACCCGGGATCTCCACACGTTCGTCTCCGCACTGATGGGCGGCGACCTCCTGCCCGCCCCGCTGCTGGCCGAGATGCGCGAGCCGTACGGGACGCTCGGCTATGGCCTCGGGCTGTTCGTCCAGGACCTCGGCCCCGACTGCGGCGGCACCGTCTTCCACCACAACGGCAGCACCCTGGGCTTCGGGGCGCTGATGTACAGCACGCCTGATGGCAGCAAGACCCTGACCGCCTCGCTGACCAGCGGGGATGCCGAGGTCGACCTGATACAGACGTTCCCGAAGGCGTTGGAGAAGCTCCTGAACGAGGTGTTCTGCGGCGGGCGCACCGGGGCAGCCGACAAGGCCACGCCGGCTCAGTAGCGGGCCCTGCCGGGCCCGTTCGGCTTCGCGGGCAGCTCCGCAGCCGACATCGAGATCCCGCCGAACTTCATCGACGGTCTCGTCACCACCTGCCTCCACGGCGTCCTGCGTACTCCGTGAGTCACACCCCATCAGTTGAGGTGAGGCGGGGGTTGTAGGTTCGCGTGGTGGTCGCGGGATGTCGTTCAAGGGCCGCTCCTTTGCGGGTGGGACGTCGGACCAGATCCCCGCCGCAGTTGGGGCACTGCCCCCGCAACGGGCCTTCCGCGCAGTCGGCGCACCAGGTGCACTCGAAGCTGCAGACACGTGCGCCGGTGCTGTCCGGGGGCAGGTCACGGTCGCAGCGTTCACACCCGGGGCGCATCTCCATCATGGGCATGGAACCGAGTATCTCCTTGGTCGGCGGCAGTGGTCGTCGGATGGACCGCAGGGTGGTGTGTACGGGGCCGCCTCGGCCTCGCGATCGCCGAGGCGGCGAGGACGGCGCACAGCTCGATGGCGGCCGCGGCCCAGCCGACCGCCGTGATTCCGCCGGACGACAGGGCCACCGATCCCGCGAGCCCGCCGAGTGAGATGCCGAGGTGGGTCGCGCTGGCGTTGAGCGAGAGCACGATCCCGGCGTGTTCGGGGGTGAGATCGACCAGCCGGGCCTGCTGGATGGGCAGGAACGACCAGCCGAACACTCCCCAGACGGCGAGAATGACCGCGCAGGCCGCCGCGCCCGCCGTTCCGCCGACGCCGAGCGAGGCGAGGGCGCCGAAACCGGCCAGGGCGACGGCGAGCCCGGCCGTGCTGATCACGGCCGGCCGCGTCGCGTGATACCGGTCGACGGCCCGTCCCCCGAGCGTGTTGCCAGCGACGGCCGCGACCCCGAACACCAGCAGCCAGATGCTCAGCGCCGGGCCCTGGATGCCGCCGAGGCCGTCGAGCACCGGGTTGATGTAGATCAGCACGGTGAACGCGCCCGCGATCCAGAGCACGGTCAGTGCCAGCCCGGTGGGGACACCGGGCGCGCGGGCGATCGCGAGGCGGGCGCGTAGGTCCGCGGCCGGGGAAGCGGGGATCGGGCGCAGCAGGATCACCAGCCCGACGGTGGCGACGGTACCGAGCGCGGCGACCGCGACGAAGGCCGCCCGCCAGCCGAGGGCCCCGCCGGCCAGGGTGCCGAGCGGGACGCCGAGCGCGGTGGCCAGGCTGATGCCCGCGGCCACGGTGGCCACGCGCCTGGCCGCGCCACGGAGCTGGTCAGCACACCCAGCATCGGCGCCCCGACGGCGTAGGCGAGGGCGAACACGGTCACCAGCAGCCCCGCGGTGCTGTCGGTGACCCCGAGGTCGCGGCCGAGGTCAGGAAGCAGACCGGCGATGACGTAGCCGTCGGTGCCGATCGCGAACAGGCCGACCGCGAGCAGGATCAGCGGGGTTCTCGACGACATCGCGAATGGTGTAGGGCAGGTGGTCACGAGGACTGCAGGAACAGTTCGAGCAGGGCCAGCAGCGTCTGCGGCGCGTCCTCTGGGGTGAAGTGGCCGACGTCGGCCAACTCGACCACCGGGGCCGTGGGATAGCCGAGGCGGAAGGCGGGCACGGTGTATCGCGGCAACAGCGCGGTGTCCCGCATGCCCTGCACCAGCAGGGCGGGTTTGGCGCGCAGCGCCGCGACCGCCGCCGGGTCGGGTTTCGGCGGGGCGGGCTCGTCCGGTGCCACGATCTGCTGCGGGAAGCGGATCACGCCGCGGCACTGCTCGCGATCGGTGAAGTGCGCCGAGTACGCGCGCAGCCAGGCCGGGGTGATCACCTCCGGCCGGGTGATCGTCTGCAGTGTCAGCATCAGGTGGGCGACCGTGTTGCCCGCGTTGCCGAGCAGTTCCTCCAGCGTCCCGTCGGCCTGGGCGGCGCGCGCCCAGCGAAACCACAGGCTGTCGTCGTGGTTGCCGTCCATCAGTTCGGCGTAGCCGGGCAGGCCGAGCGGCAGGACGGTGTTGGTCGCCAGTACCCGGGTGACCCGGTCCGGGTGGCGCAGGGCGAAGCCGGCACCGATCGGGCCGCCCCAGTCGTGCAGTACCAGCGTGATGTCGTGCAGGTCGAGTCGGCCGACGAGCAGCGCCTCCAGGTTGTCGACGTGCTCACCCGCCAGGTAGGTGCGGTCGGCGGGCGTCTCGCTCTTGCCGAAGCCCATGTGGTCGGGCACCACGACCCGGTGCCGCGCGGACAGCGGGCCGATCAGGTGCCGCCACAGGTAGCCCCAGGTGGGTTCGCCGTGCAGCAGCACGAGGTTCTCCCCGCCTTCGTGCGGTCCCTCGTCCACGTAGTGTTGGCGGAACCCGGCCGCCTGGCAGTAGCGCGCCCGGTACGGCCAGGTTCCGTCGAATGTCTCGTGCTCAGGTATCACGTCTGGGCCCCCATTGGTTGCGTCGCGCGTTCGTGTCGAGGCGCGAGCCGGACACTAGGCGCGACCCCCTGACACCTCCTGTCAGTGGGAGCTGAACAGCCAAGATCCAGATTCAGGTCCGGTCGGATGAACGGCGGCACCGGTAGGAGGCTGTTGCGCCCATGATCATCAGAAAGTCCGCAAATATCGGCCTATATGTGCATTTCGGTCCGTACCATAATCCCTGCGGTGATCATCGGTGAGAGTCGCCGATGCAACTGCCGCAGGGAGTCTCACGTGCGAAAGACCGCAGCCGCCACCATCGCCACCGCCACCCTCCTCACCGGAGCGGGCGCGGCTCCCGCCGCAGCGGGGGCCGCGTCCGCGCCCGACCGGTCCCAGGTCATCGTCATCGGCCATCGCGGCTCGGCGGGCCACCGCCCCGAGCACACGCAGGGCAGCTACGAGCTGGCCGTGGCCATGGGCGCCAACTGGATCGAGCCCGACCTGGTACCGACGAAGGACCATGCGCTGGTCGCCAGACACGAGAACGAGATCTCCGGCACCACCGACGTGTCCCTGCGCCCGGAGTTCGCCGCGCGCAAGACCAGCAAGGTCATCGACGGGCGCACCGTGACCGGCTGGTTCACCGAGGACTTCACGCTGGCCGAGCTGAGGACGCTGCGGGCGGTCGAGCGGCTGCCCGCGATCCGGCAGCGCAACACCGTGTACAACGGCTACTACCAGGTGCTCACCTTCCAGGAGGTGCTCGACCTGGCCAAGCGGCTCTCACGCCAGTACGGCAGGCAGATCGGCGTCTTCCCGGAGACGAAGCACCCGACCTACTTCAGGTCGATCGGGCTGCCGCTGGAGGAGCCGCTGATCGAGACGGTGAAGCGCAACGGGCTCGACCGGTCGAACAGCTCGGTGGTGGTGCAGTCCTTCGAGCCGTCCAGCCTGAAGCGGGTGGACGAGGAGCTGCGGGTGCCGCTGTGGCAGGCGCTGGGCACCAGCGGCCAGCCGTACGACCTGACGGTGGCAGGCGACCCGACGACCTACGCGGACATGATGAAGCCCGAGGGACTGTCGAAGATCGCCCAGTACGCGCAGTGGATCGGCCCGGACAAGTCCTCGGTGATCCCCCTCAACCCGGACGGCAGCTCGGGCACCCCGACGACCCTGGTGTCCGACGCGCACAAGGCCGGGCTGAAGATCGGGGTGTACACCTTCCGCAGCGAGAACCAGTACCTGCCGCTGCAACTGCGCCGAGGCCAGGTCCCGACCGACCACGGTGACGCGCTGGCGGAGTATCGGGCACACCTGGACCAGGGCGTGGACGCCTTCGTCACCGACTATCCCGACACCGCCGCCCTGGCCAGGGCCGAGCGCGGCAAGCCGGGCACGTACGTGCGGCCGCAGCAGTTCGACAACGGGCTGCCGGAGGAGGGCCAGGCGTGAACCCGCGGGCCGCCTCCGGACGGAGGCGGCCCCTCGACCCGCCTGTCCGGCAGGCCCGGCACGCCTCAGGAGCCTCACGACGGTTGACACGGTGCCACCTTCACCACGAAACTCTCCCGAAACACGCAAGGTGCGTACTGTAAACGTTTACGGGAGCGGTTGATGCGCAAACCCCGCTGGCTCGCCGTGCTCGCCGTCCTGGCGTCACTCTTCCTCCTGGCCGCGCCGGGCGAGACGGAGGTACGGGCGGGCGGCACGCTCGCCACCGCCTCCGCGCCGTCACCGGCACTGGGCGAGAACATCGCCTACAACGTCTATCTGCCCAGCGGCTACGACCGGGGCACCGGCCGTCACCCCGTGCTCTACCTCCTCCACGGCCGGGGCGACACCATGCAGGCGTGGACCCGGGTCAAGACCGTGCTCGACGACATGATCCGCACCAAGCGCATCCCGCCCGTCATCGCCGTCATGCCGGACGCACCCTGGAGCGAGCGCGGCGGCTGGTACGTCGACTCTCACTACACCGGCACCGATCTGCCCGGCAGGCCGATCGAGACGGCGCTGACCAAGGACCTGGTGGCGCACGTGGACGCGACGTACCGTACCGCGCCCATCAGGGAGGCCCGGCTGGTCGGCGGGTACTCGATGGGCGGCGCGGGCGCGCTGCGGTTCGCGCTCGCGCACCAGGACCTGTTCAGCGCCGCCGCCGTGCTCAGCCCGGCCGTGTACACGCCGCTGCCGCCGTCCGACTCCTCCACCCGCGACTACGGCGCGTTCGGCAAGGGCGGCGAGAAGTTCTCCGAGGAGGTCTACCGGGAGCTCAACTACCCGGCCCTGCTGCCGAAGCTGGACGCCGACCTGCCGGTCCGGGTGTTCGTGGCGGTCGGCGACGACGAGTACGCCAACCCGGACCCCGCCGACGCCTCCCACGACCTGGACTTCGAGTCCGCCGCCCTCTACAACGCCGCCCGGCGCTCGCCGGCGGTCTCCGCGCAACTGCGCGTCATGGACGGCGGCCACGACTGGACGGTCTGGGAGCCCGCCTTCGAGCAGGCCATGGCCGAGCTGGGCCCGGGCCTGAGCGTGACGCCTCCGACCGGCCTGCCCGCCCCGCTGTACGGGACGGCCGGCCAGGACTGGGCCGGGGGAGTGGCGGCACACGCGGACGGCGCCCTGACCATCGGGTACGCGGCCGGCGGGGACGCGGTCCTCACCCGCGTCGGCGGCTGGACCAGGCAGCTCGCCACCCCGGCCGACGAGCGGCTGTACGGTGTGGCGGCCCTGCCGGACGGCGGCGTGCTGGCGGCCGGGTACACCAAGGGCGACCTGGACGGGCGGCACGCGGGCAACACCACCGACGACGCGTTCGTGGCCAGGCTGGGCGCCGACGGGACCGTCCGCTGGATCACCCAGTTCGGCGGGCCGGGCGTGGCCGACCGGCTCTACGGCCTGGCCGCCGCGCCCGACGGCGGCGCGTACGCGGTGGGCTACACCAAGGGCGCGCTGGACGGCGCCAACGCCGGTGACAAGGACGCCGTTCTCGCCCGCCTCACCCCGGACGGCGAGGTGTCCTGGATCCGCCAGTACGGCGGCGCGGGCGAGGACAAGGCCTACGGCGTCGCCGCGGACGCCTCGAACGTCTACGTCACCGGCGGCGCGAGCGCGGCCCTGCCGGGCACGACCGGGCCCGGCGGCTGGCTGGCCGCGTTCACGACGGACGGCACCAGGAAGTGGGCCGCCACGGCGGGCGGCAGCGCCTCCGACCGGCTGAACGCGGTGGCCGTCACCACGGCCGGCCTGGCCGTCGCCACGGGCGGTGTCGGCGGCGACGCGTACACCGTCGCCTACACCGGCCAGGGCAAGCAGCGCTGGCAGCACATCCTCGCCACCCCCGCCGCCGACGCGGGCGCCGCCGTGGTCCCGCTCGCGGGCGGCGAGGTCGAGGTGGCCGGCCACACCCGGGGCCGGGTGGACGTCCAGGCGGGCGGCGCCGACGTCCTGACGCTGCGGCTGGACGGACGGGGCAGGCAGCTCGCCGCGGCCCAGCTCGGCACCGCCAGGGACGACGGCGTGGACCCCTTCGCCGAGCCCAACCTGTACGCGACCGCGACCCCGGCGGGCGAGGTGGCGATCACCGGTCTCACCTACGGCGCCCCGAAGGGCGGCACCGCACCGGGCAACGGCGACGTCTTCCTCGTCAGTACGTCACCAGCGGATGCCCGATGAGGATGGCGTGACTCATCGGAGGTCTTGTTACGATAGGAGCCATGGAGATTGAGGTAGACAGGATCTAGCCACCGGACTGCCGGTGGCTTTCATCCGTGTGGGCGACGCCCACGCTGGTGGATGACCGTTCTCCCCGCGCAGCAGCGTGAGTCCGCCCGTTCGAGGCGTCGACACCTCTGCGTGTGACCTGCCGGCACGTTCGCACCGCACCGACCTCGGTCCCCAGTTCGTGCCTGCGAACGCGCGCTTCGATCCTCTGCGTGCCCGTCCATCCATCCGCGTCCGGCACCCGGGCATTGACCCGGTGCCGGACGCGGATGGCGTCCCGGCAACCCTGATCGAATCTTTCGCGACAGTGACTCACGGCCCGTGGTCGGTTGTCCCGCCAGTTCCGCTGGCATTCGAAACCGTTCACGAAAGGCCATGGCCATGCAGCATCGCACGTCGCGTTCCCGCACCCGTCACCGCCGAGCCCACTGGAAGGCGAGCACCCCGGCACTCACCACCCGCACGAACCCCGCCTGCGCCCGGCCCACCCCGCCGCACGGCACCTGCCCGGGCTGAGGCCTCCACCGGGGTCGTGAGGTCTTGCCGCTGACGGGCGGTGACACGTGAGCACTGTCCTGACCACCAGGAGCCGCTGGATGCGCATCCGCGACCATCTCGCGCGGACCGGTGCGCCCGCGTTCCGGTTCGGTCAGCTCATCGCCGCGTGGCAGAGCTCGACGGCCGAGACCTTCGCCGACGTTCACGCGCTGCCGGCCGGCCTGCGTGCCGATCTCGCGGAACGGTTCGGTCCGCGGCTGCACCCCCTGACGCCGCTGGAAGTCCAACGAGACGAACAGGTGGAGAAGGTGCTGTTCGCTTCGGAGAGCGGCGCTCGCATCGAGACCGTCGTGTCCCACTATCGGGCCGGATGGGACTCCATGTGCATCTCGTCGCAGGCCGGGTGCGGTCTGGGCTGCACCTTCTGCGCCACCGGCGCGGTGGGCCTGGTCCGCAACCTGACCGCTGACGAGATCGTCGCCCAGGTGATGCACCCGCACTGGACCCGCGAAGGCCGGCCCCGACCCGCGAGTGTCGCGTTCATGGGGATGGGGGAGGCGCTCGCCAACCCTCACGTGTTCGACGCGCTCACCCTGCTGACCGACGCGGGCTACGCGGGGATGTCCGCGCGACGGGTGACCGTGTCCACCGTGGGGTTCGCGCCGAACCTCGCCCGGCTGGTCGACCGACATCCACGGGTGACGATCACGCTGTCCGTGCACTCACCGTTCGCGCAGGAGCGTGCCCGCATCATCCCGCTCGAGGAACAGTTCCCGCTCGCGCAGAGCCTCGACATCCTCGACCGGCACGCCGCCACGAGCCGCCGAAAGGTCTACCTGGCCTATCTGCTCATCGCCGGCGTGAATGACAGCGACGACCACCTCGCCGCTCTCGCCGAACTGGTGCGTACGCGGTCTCGCCCCGAGCTGTTCCACGTCAGCGTCATCCGCTACAACGCGGGGGCGGGAACACCACCGGACTACCGGGCCCCGTCCTCCGTCCGAGTGGACGAGTTCGTACGCGGGCTGACCGTGCGCGGCGTGCACGCGACGAGGCGACGGCAGTTCGGCACCGGCATTGATGCCGCCTGCGGTCAACTCCACGCCAACTACCTCGCGGCGGGCCCCGCGAGACTTCGACACGATCGGCGCTGACGGGGACATCGAGTCCCGCGCCGACGAAGCCCTGCAGCAGATCGGTTTCACCGCCGGAGACCTCGACCGCCACGTGGCCGAGGTCTCCGTGCGGAGAGACGATGCTCGGGCTGCGCATCCGCCGCACTCCGATCACCCTGCTCGCGCAGGCCCTCGACGGGTCGAGCCCATCGTCTGACAGGCCGGGCTCAGGGCGAGGACGGTGGCGTCTCCTGGCGGCGCGCGTGTTCCGCGTCCAGTCGAAGGGATCTGAGCAGGTCGAGCAGCTCGGCGTGGTAGAGCTTGGCGGGATCGCCGATCTGCGTGCCGAGGTGGCCGTAGACCTCCAGGGAGATCAGGCCGTGCATGCGGCCCCACATACGCAGCGCGAGGGCGACGACGGACGGGGACAGGTCGGGGAAATGCTCGCGGACGGTGTCGGCCAGGACAGGTGAGAAGTCCGACCACTGGTGCTCGGTGGACGCCTGGGTGGCCTTCGCGCGGGGCCAGGCGGCGGCGGCCAGTTCGGTGAGCCCAAGGCAGGCGCGTTTGGCGGCCTCGGGGGCCGGACCCCCGGCCGGCGAACGATAGCCGGCGACCGGATCGCCGTAGATCAGCCGGAAGCCTTCGGGGTTGGCCAGCGACCAGACGCGTACGGCCTGCCCCCAGGCAAGGATGCGGCCGGCGACGTCGTCGGGGGCGACGGCGTCGCGGGCGGTCTCCACCTGGTCGAGCAGCGAGGAGTAGATGTCGTTGATCAACGTGGTGATCAGCGCGTCCCGGGTCTCGAAGTAGCTGTAGATGGCGCTGCCGCTCATGCCCATCTCGCGGCCGATCGCCCGCAGCGAGACCGCGTCGGGGCCGCCCTCGCTCAGGTGCTTGAGCGCGATGGCCTTGATCTCCGCGGTGGTCTGCGCCCGCAACCGTGCCCGTCGGCCCACTGTCTGCTCTTGCACGCTTGACAGCTTACACCGCTCCGCTAGAGTGCGGCGCACAAAGTTTGAGCGGCGTTCAGTTTTGGAACGGCGAATGCCCATATGGCGGAGGGTTCGTGATGAAAGCCAGAACGGTCCTGTTCGACGAGCTCGGCGGTCCCGAGGTGCTCTACCTCGCCGACGTGGAGATCGGTGACCCGGGTCCGGGCGAGGTGCGGGTGCGCATCGACGCGTTCGGCCTCAACCGGGGCGAGGTGTTGCTGCGCACCGGCCGGTACTACTACGACGCGGTGCTGCCCGGCTCGCGCCTGGGCACCGAGGCCGCCGGTGTCGTGGAGGCCGTCGGGCCGGGCGTGACCGACTACGCCGAGGGCGACGCGGTCAGCATCGTGGCCAAGCCGAACGACGACGGGATGTCCGTCCACGGCGTCCACGCCGACCGGGCCATCGTGGCTGCCAAGCGACTGATTCGCCGCCCGGAGCACATGGACGCGGTGACCGGCGCGGCCCTGTGGGTGCCCGCGTTCACCTCTTACGGCGCGCTGGTCGAGGTCGGAAGGCTGGGGCCCGGCGATGTGGTGGTCATCACGGCCGCCTCCAGCAGCGTCGGCCTGGCCGCCATCCAGCTCGCCGCCCACCTGGGCGCCACACCCATCGCGGTGACCAGAACCGGCGCCAAGACCGACCGGCTGCTGACCGCGGGCGCCGCGCAGGTGATCACCGCCGACGACGGCGACCTGGTCAAACACGTGCACGCCAGCACCGGCGACCGCGGCGCGCGGCTGGTCTTCGACAGCGTCGCCGGTCCCGGCCTGCCCGACCTGGCAGCCGCGGTCGCGCCGGACGGCCTGCTGATCGTCTACGGCTCACTGGACGGACGCCCCACCCCGCTGCCCATGCGGTGGCCGATCAACGTCTACGGCTACGCCGTCTTCCACCTGTTCGCCGACGAGGAGCGGCTGCGCCGGGCCGAGACGTTCATCGCCGACGGCCTGCGCGCTGGAGCACTCACCCCGGTGATCGACCGCACCTTCGACCTGACCGACATCGTCGAGGCCCACCGCTACATGGAGTCCAACACCCAGGTCGGCAAGATCGTCGTCACCGTCCAGCACTGACCCGCCGAAAGGACACCACCACCTTGTACGCCGAGCTCATCCACCGGTTCATCGACGCCATCAACGACACCGACGCCGCCCGGCGCCGTGCCACCATCGAGGAGATCCTCACCCCGGACTGCACCTACACCGACCCGGAGATCGCCGTCGAAGGACACGACGCGCTGGACGAGGCGTTCGCCGCCCTGCAACAACGCATTCCGCCCGGATTCCGCTTCAGCCTGACCGCCCCGGTCGACGTACACCACCACCAGGCCCGCTTCTTCTGGCGGTTCGGCGGCCCCGACGCCTCCGCTCCGACCGGCTCCGACGTGGCCGTCTTCGCCGACGGGCGCATCCGCCACCTGTACGCCTTCTTCGACACCGCCAAGACCTGACCCGCCAGCCTCCGCCGACGCCGAATCTCATTCGGCCACGGTCCCGGTGCCGGGGGAAGTGCGCTACGGCCCCGGCTCCCTCACGGCTTCTTCTTGAACACCCTCAGCGCGATCACCGCGACGATGATGACGGCGATGATGAAGATCATCAGGACGGCCGTGTTCATTGGTTATCTCCGATCTCCTCCAGTCCAAGGTGGAGGCACTCGTCGTGGTCTATGTTGGCGGGCAACGGCCGCACCAGTCCCGTCGACAACAGCCACCCGATCACGACGAGTGGTCCGTCGCACCGCTGGAAGTGCGGGGGAACGACGGCGAAGGGGCTCTCGGCGTGGGTCTTGAGGCCGAGGAGTTCGTTGAGCGCCGGCTTGTCGCAGGCGGGAGTTGGGCGCAGTGCCAGCCCGTGCGCCCTGGACCACAGGTTCGAGGTGCCGAGTAGCGTGCCGACGTCCGTGGTGACGGCGTGGTACGAGAAGCTGTTGTACTTTGAAGGCGTTTTCCAGCACTTGACGCTGGCCAGGAAGAACCTGTCCGTACGTCACGAACGAGGAGATGCCGTATCCCTGAACTTCAGCCAGGGGGATCGTGGGGTTCTACCGGGGTGCTGGAGCGTTCGATCACGTCGGTCGCGGCGGCGGCCAGGGCCAGTATGGGGAAGATCGCGTGTGGCGGTACCCGGTAGACCCCGCGTTCGGGTTGTTCGATCAGTCCGGCTGAGGCGAGTGTCTTGAGGTGGTGGTAGAGCTGGCCTGGGGAGGCGAGCGCCAGCTCGGTTTGGAGGTCGGCGACTGGTTTGGGGCCGATGACCAGCAGTTGCAGGATTTCGAAGCGTGCTGGGTGCCCGGCGGCGGCCAGCACGGTGGCCAGCGGCCCGGTCGGCTGGTGGAGCAGCCATCCCGGGCTGCGGGTCACCTCCCACATCCAGTGGTGGTCGCCGAGTCTGGCCTGCCCGCCGTAGGTGATCTGGCCGGTGTCGTCGCCGACCGCCGGTGGCTCAGGAGGGTTGCGGGCGGCTTCGAGGGCGGCGACCCGCGCTTCGAGGTCGTTCAGCCGCTGGTTGATGCTGGTCAGGGTTGCCTCACTTCAATGCTGCCCGGACCTTCTCGAAGAAGGCGGTATCGGTTGCCATCCGCGCGATGAACTGCTGGTGAGCATAGCTGCGGATCCCGGAGTACCAGGTTGTCTCGGGCAGTCGCCTGAGTGCGAGGATGGTTTCGCGTGGTTTGTCGCCCGGCCGGACGGTGTACATGGCTTCGCTGATGACGCCGGGTAGGGTGCCGCCTTTGGTGCCGATGAGGAGTTTGCCGGGGTCGGCACCGGGCTGGCGCATGGGCCATTCCAGGTGCCGGCTGGCCGTCTTGTCTTTCCTGAGTCCGGCGAGCACGTCGTGGAGTACGCCGGGTTCGATGCGGTTGACGGTTGCGGTCCAGGCGGCCTGCCGGGCGAAAGCGGGGAGTGTGAGGTGCACCTGTTTGCCGGCTTTGACGTAGTTTTTCAGGCAGGTGTCGGCGGGTAGTGTGCAGTCGCCGAAGGCGCGGAGCATCTCGCCGGTGTAGGAGCCTACGTGAGTCTGTGCGATCTTGCGTAGGGTGCCGGGGCCGAGGCGGTCGCGCAGGAGGTCGGCGGCGGCGTTGTCGCTCTCCTCGATCATGGCGGAGACGACCTGGTCGAGCGTGGCGCTCGCGCCGGGCTTGAGCCTCTTGAGCGCCGCTTCGTGGGCGCCGCCATCGGTGCCGGGCAGGTAGTAGGAGTTCCACAGGGCCACCGGGACGCGTTCGCCCGGCTTGACCTTCCCCTCACGCACCGCGTCGGCGTAGGCGGCGAGGTGGACGAGTTTGATCGCCGACGCCACAGGGGCCAGACGGTCGGCGTTGTGGCTGATGCCCTGCGTCACCAACGCGACGTCATCGGGATGAGCCTGAATGTAGGCAAGAACGGACTCAGCGTCCTTGAGATCGGCGGGGACGGCAACGGCACCGGTCACCGGGGCCGCCAGCGCCGCGGTCAGGAACATGCTGAGAATGGATGGCATGCCCAGATTCAACCACAAAATCGAAATTCCGGAAAATCGAGTTTGAGGGCGGCGGTGGCTCGAGGTCGCCGCTGGGCCATCGTGAGGCGTTGATGGTCCGTGCGAAGGTGCTTCTGCTTCCTCCTTCTCGGTGGCCTTGCGGCATTCGGCCAGCGCCTCCAGCCCGAGGTGGCGGCGGAGTATTGACGTTCACGATCTTCGCCGACTCGGCTCTCTGGTCCCCCGCGCGCGGTCGGCTCAGGACGTGGTGTCGGGTGAGGCCACCATTTCCTGAGCCGACCGCACACGCGCACCCCGACGTCTTCCTAGTGGTTCGGTTTCGTCTACAGTCGCTGGCTTTGCGACGGGACCGTGCTGTCGTCGGCAGGGACTTCTTGTGCGGGAGGGGCTTCTCGGGTGCCGGTGGGTGCGACGCGCCGCAGGAGCAGAAGCGCGAGCACCAGCAGCACTGCGGCCAGCCCGCCGCTGATGATCGCGGCGGCGTGCAGTCCGGACGCGAAAGCGTTGCGCACGGTTGCCGCCATCGCCTCGCCGAGCTCTCCGGGGAGGCGTTCGGCGATGACGAGGCCACCGCCGAGGTTGCCGGCCGCCTCTCTCACCGCGTCCGCGGGCGCGCCTGATGGGGAGGTGGCCTGTACTTGGTTGCGGTACACGGCTGCCATCACGCTGCCGGTGGCGGCGATGCCGAAGGCGAGACCGAGTTCGTAGGCGGTCTGTCCGACCGAGGACGCCTGGCCGGCCTTGCCCGGCGGGGCGGTCTCGGCCGCGATGGCGGTGCCGAGCACGGTGACCGGTGCCAGGCCCAGCATCATGGCGGTTGCCGCGCCGACAGCCACGACCGCTCCCGAGTCGTCGCCTGGGAGTGCGGCGATCACACCGAAGGCCGTGCCGGCCAGAGCGGCACCCGCGGCGATCACATTTGCGGGCCGTATCCGCCGGGCCAGCACGGGGGTGAGTTGCGATCCGGCGGCCAGGCCGAGCGCGGGTAGCACCATGAGCAGGCCGGCCTGGACCGGCGGCAGACCGCTGACCAACTGGAGGTACTGCGGCATCAGGTACTCCACGCCGTTCATCGCCGCCAGGCCGATGAACATCAGAGCCAAGGCGGCGGTAAAGGTGCGATCGGCGAACAGTCGCACGTCCAGCAGCGGCGTCGCAACCCACCGCTGGCGCCACAGGAACAGCGCGCCGAAGGCCAGCCCCACGGCCAGCGCCGCAAACGTCACCAGGGCGAAGCCGTTCTCTCCCAAGCTCTTGATCGCGTATACGAGAGGCAACAGGGCCAGCAGGAGCAGCGGAGCACTGGCCCAGTCGAGCCGCCCGGCCTGCGGATTCGCGTGCCGGGGTACCAGCAGCGGCACGACGGCCAGGACGACCAGCATGATCGGCACGGCAACCAGGAACACCGAGCCCCACCAGAAGTGCTCCAGCATCACCCCGCCGATCACGGGCCCGATGGCGACGCCGCTCGATAGCGCTGTCACCCACAGCGCGATCGCCCGGGCCCGCGGTACCGGATCGGTGAACATGCGGCTGATCAGCGACAGCGTAGCCGGGACGATGGCGGCGCCCGCCGCGCCCAAGACCGCCCGGGCCGCGATCAGCACGCCGGGACCGGGAGCATTGGCGGCCATGATCGAGGCGAGCGTGAAGACCGCGATGCCGAACAGCAGGAGTCTGCGGTGTCCGTATCGGTCGCCGAGGTTGCCCGACAGGACCAGCAGGGAGGCTACGGCAAAGCCGTACACGTCGTTGATCCACAGCAGTTGAGTGCTGGACGGGCCGAGATCGACGGCCAGCGCGGGTGTGGCCAGCCAGAGGACCCCGAGGTCGACGGTCATCAGCAAGGTCGGGAAGAGCAGTACGGCCAGGCCGAGCCATGGGCGGCGGGAGTGGTTACACATCTGCCGCCTCCCCCAGGCGGCGGGCGTAGGAGGCGAAGTCGGCGGGTTCGCGACCAAGGGCGCGTCGCACGCCGTCGGACAGCGCGGCGCCGCGCCCGTGGCGGATGTGGGCGAACAGCGCCGAGGTGATCTCGGCGTGGTCGTCCGGGTGTCCCGCCGCGGCCAGTTCGGTGCGGTACTGCTCGTCGCTGATCGGTGTGAAGCGTACGGCGCGGCCGGTCGTGCGGGCGATCTCGGCAACAGCCTGGCCCCAGGTCAGCGCTCTTGGACCGGACAGCTCGTAGATCTGCCCGGTATGACCGTCCCCGGTGAGGGCGGCGACCGCGACCTCGGCGATGTCCTCGGCGTCGATGAACGGCTCTTGTCCCTCACCGGTGGGAAGCCGCAGATCTCCCCCGGCCATCGCGCCGGCGATGAGCGGGTCCTCGCCGAAGTTCTGGGCGAACCAGGACGGCCGCAGAATCGTCCAGGCCACGCCCGCTTCACGCACCGCTTTCTCGACGGCAAGCCCGGCCGGGTCGCCCATCTCTGCCCAGACCCTGGCTGACAGCAGCACCAGCCGGTCCACGCCGCGCGCGACGGCTCGCTCCGTGAAGGCACGTACCTCGGCCGCGGCGCCCACGTCCTGGGAGTCGACCAGATAGACGGCTCGGACTCCGGCCAGCGCCGGGTCCCAGGTCGTCTCGTCGGTCCAGTCGAATCGCACCGAGCCCGATCGAGACGCCACCCGTGCGGGCACACCACGCCGATCGAGCAGGGCGGCCACCCGCCGCCCCGTCTTGCCGGTGCCACCGGTGACAAGAATCGATGAAATAGACATGTCGCCCAGTGAACCGACGCCAGGCTGGACGGGCGATGGCCCAGCGTCTGCCTTTGATGTTTGAGCGTCTAAGCTATCTGGAATGGCCGATGCACTGACGAGCCTGCTGCGTGACATCCGTCCTGCGGGAGCGCTGTTCGACCAGTCGATTGTCAGCCCGCCGTGGTCGCTGCGATTCGCCGAGAAGGCACCGCTCACGTTGCTGACCATGCTCAGCGGCGAGGCGTGGGTTTCGCCTGATCGTGGCGATGCCGTAGTCCTGAGCACCGGAGACGTGGCGCTCGTCCTCGGCACCGAGCCCTTCACCATCGCCGACGACCCGGCCACCCCGCCGCTGGCCGTGGTCGACGCGTCCGGATCCTGCACCACGCCCGACGGAGTCGAGGTCACCGGCGGGCTGCCGATGTGTCGCCCCGGCGGGCTCACGGGCGGGTCGACCGTGCTGCTCAAGGTCACCTACCAGGTGAGCGGCCAGGTAGGGCAGCGCGTGCTCGGCGCGCTGCCCCGACTGGCCCACATCCCCGCACTCCCCGGCGGCTGCCCCACCCTGGACATGATCTCCAGCGAGATCCTCGAGGATTCTCCCGGGCAGGAGGCGATCCTCGACCGGTTGCTCGACCTGCTGCTCATCTCCAGCCTGCGCGAATGGTTCAAGCTCCCGACGACCGACGCACCCGCGTGGTATCGCGCGCACGGCGACCCGGTGGTCGGCTCGGCCCTCAGATCCATCCACGGTGATCCGGCACACGCCTGGACGGTTGCCCGACTGGCCGCGCAGGCCGGTATCTCTCGAGCAGCTTTCGCGCAGCGCTTCACCGGCCTCGTCGGCCGCCCGCCGATGGCCTATCTCACCGAGTGGCGCATCTGCCTGGCCGCCGACCTGCTCGCCGACAGCGAAGCCACCGTCGACGCCATCGCCCGTCAGGTCGGCTACTCCAGCTCCTACGCCCTCAGCGTCGCCTTCAAACGCACTCTCGGCATCCGCCCCACCGAACACCGTGACCGATGCCGAGGCCGCGCCGCTGCGTGATCGCGCCATCGCACGGACGGGGTGGACGCCCTCCAAGACCTGGCAGGTTCGTGAAAGCCGCGTGCGACGTCCCGCGTCAGTCTCGTTCTGGGGTGCATCGATCTCACCGCGACCACACTCGACCATTACTGGGGGTGCAGCCGGCTGGTGGTGGCCGGCGCGGAAGTCGAGCCAGCCGGACGTGGACGAATAGGCTTAGTTGTCGATGGCCTGGTAGAGGGTGGTCCAGAAGTCGTTGATGGCCCGCGCCGAGTCCGGGGTGGACATCCCGGTCTGGGTGAGCAGGATGCCGACGAGCTGGTTGTGCGGGTCGGCGTAGGTGGTGGTGCCGGCTCCGCCGTCCCAGCCGAACTGGCCGACGGGGGCGTAGTCGCCGCGGTAGGTGCGCACTGCCATGCCGAAGCCCCAGCCGCCTTGCTGTCCCTGGCCGTGGGAGAGATGGACGACGCTGCGAGCCCAAGTCTGTAGGGCGGTTGTCTGCTCGTGGGTGAGGCGGTTGGTGGTCATCAGCTCGACGGCGGGCCGGGACAGGATCCGTTCGCCGTCGTGCACGCCGCCGTTGAGCAGCATCCGGAAGTAGGCGTGGTAGTCGTCGACGGTCGAGTCGAGCCCGCCGCCACCGGACTGGAACGCCGGCGGCGTGCTGTGGTGCCCCCCTTCAGCCTTGTCCTCGACGGTGAACTCGCCGGTCTGCCAGTCGGGGGCGTACAGCGGCGGCAGCCGGTCGATCTTGTCGGCAGGCACGTGGAAGGCGGTGTCCTTCATCCCGAGAGGGTCGAAGATGCGTTCGCGCAGGAACTCCTCGAACGACTGGCCGGTGACCCGGGCCACCAGCACGCCGAGCAGGTCGTCGCCGAGGTTGTACAGCCATCGCTCGCCGGGCTGGTACATCAGCGGGAGCGTGCTCAGGCGCCGCATCCACTCGTCCGGGTCCGGCGCGGGCAGCATCCAGCCGTCCTCCTGGCCGTAGACCCCCCGCTCGAAGAACGCGGTCAGCATCGGGGCGGTCCGCGCCGTCATGTCCAGGCCGAGCCCCAGCGTGTTGGTGAGCAGGTCCCGCACGATGATCGGCCGCCGGGCCGGCACGGTGTCGTCCAGCGGGCCGTCGGGCCGCTTGAGCACCTGCCGGTCGGCGAGCTCGGGCAGCCACCGATCCACCGGGTCGTCCAGCCGTAGCCGGCACTCATCCAGCAGGACCATCGTCGCCGCCACCGCGACCGGCTTGGACGTCGAGGCCATCCGGAAGATGGTGTCGCGGCTCATCGGCGCGCCACCGTCGTGACGCATCGTCCCGATCGCTTCGACGTGCGTCTCCTCGCCCCGGCTGACCAGGGCGACCAGCCCGGGAATCCTCCCGGACTCGACATGCCGTGCCAGCACCTCGCGCAGTCTGTCCAGTCCGGCCTTGGAGAAGCCGTTGTTGCCTTGTCCCATCATGAATTCCTTACTTGTAGGTGTTCGATACACGCGGTGTTCGATCTTGTGAGACCTGGCGCGGCGCTCGTGGACTGCCTTGAACGACGCACGAGGTTCGGGGGAGCGGAACACCCTTCAGCTACTTAACAATGCTGACTACCGGTACAAAGTAACACCGACTACTGGTACTTAGCAACGCCGAATAGCTGAAGCGTAAGCCGGGACACCACAGGCGAGCGACCTCGCCTTCCCCCGCCTCCATGTCCTCGGCCCCGACGGAGGCATGGGCACTGGAACTGCGCGCCGGCTCTTGCGAATCCTTGCGTTACACGGCTTTTCGGTCGGTCTTGCTCTAATGGCGCTCCACGATCTACAGAGAGGACGTTCACATGGGCGAGCCGATCAACGCGTTCGACACCAGACCAGGAACAGGGCCTGAGACGAGGGCCGGAAGCGGGGCAGGAACGCGGCGGAGAATGTTCGGCGTGGTGGCCGCGGGCGGGCTCGCCGGGCTGGGCCTGCTGGGGCAGCCGGCCCGCGCCGCCGTGGCCGGTGGTTCTGGCGGCGTGCGGCGGGTGGCCGACCGGGCCATGGACCGGTTCGACGAAGGATGGCGTAGCGGGAATTGGGCGCCGTTCCTGGCGATGGTGACCCCGCGATTCTCCTTCTGGTTCCCCGAGGGGCAGTGGCGGGGCCGCCACGAGGGGGAGGCCGGCCGGCGCGCGATCACCGAATGGACCAGGTTCCACGCGGAGAACGGCAATCGCGTGAGCGGGGAGCGGAGATCGGTGACGGTCATGGGTGACCGGGTTCTGTACGAGTACGACTCCAAAGGCGCGTCCCCCTCCACCGCCGGATACCTGAACTGGGAGACGATCATCGTGGAGGTGAAGGGCGAGCGGATCTCGGCGCTGCACGAGTACTGGGGCAACGTCCCGCCCACCGGGAGCTGACCCGTCTCCTGGCCCTCTGGAAAGGGGGTCCGGGAGACCTCCGGTGAAGGTCGCCCACGCACGCGCGTGAGCGAGACCGGCCGGAGGCGAGGTCCATGGTGAGGGCCGTACGCTCCGGGATGTAGGCGACGATCGCGTGCTCGGAGCGGGAGTGAGCTCCCGTGCTCGACGGGGCCGAGCCCGTCGAGCACGGGGCGGCCCAGCGCCGAGACGCAGTGGTGGAAGAGGACAACGACCTGTTCGGGCACCCTGACCTGTGGGCCTACGGCCGCTGTGTTGGACAGTGAGATCAGATGTGGAACATGGACAGGGAAGCCACACCAAGGCTCTGCTCGGCGCCGAACTCCTCGAACGTGCTGATGGGGCGGAAGCCGAGGCGGGCGGCGAGTTTCAGAGATCGCGTGTTCGCGGTCTGGGTCACGGCCAGGACCGGCTGGTCGGGGAGTTCGGCAGCCGCGGCGCGCAACACGGCCGTTGCCGCCTCGAACGCGAACCCCGCGCCCCACGCACTGCGCCGCAGTACATAGCCCAGTTCCAGTTCCTCGCCGTTCTCGGTGACATGCCCGGGGCGATCGGTCGACCGGCGGGCGAGCATCAACAATCCGATGAGGCGGTTCGTCGCGTTGTCCGCGATGACGTAATTGCCAGGGCTGGAGGTCGCGTTGGCGGCTTCGAAGTGCTGCTCGACGTCGCTCCGAGGCCGGGCACCGCCGATGTATTCCTGAACCTCGGGACCGGCTCGGCACGGGGGCAGGGTGACCGCCTGGCGGTGACGGGCCAAGCCCCTCGCCTGCGTGGGCGGCAGGCGAAGGGCTCGGCTGGGGACGCTCTCCGTTCGGGAGCCACTCGCGCCAGGACTTGATCCCTGTCGTCAGCAACCGCCGGGCGAGGCAGCCCCGCGACAAGCGCTGTTGGCGCAGCCCAGGAGTCCGCCTTGTTGAGATCGGCTCCTGCCGCTGGTGCACGGCGAACACGCCGATCCCACTGCCCCCGCTAGCTGGTGGCGCGCCAGGTGAGGGAGAGGCCGGTGGCGGCGCGTTCGGTGCGGATCTCCATCATGGTGCCCAGGATGGTGGCATGGTCGGACACGACGGGAACGGCGTCGTGCGTGTAGGTGATCCGGGTGCTGACGAGTACGGCACTGCCCTCAGGCTCGTGCAGGCGGCGCGCGGCGGCGGGGTCGAGCAGGCCGGGCCGGACCACCTCGGACGCCCGGGCGACCGCCACTCCCGCCTCGGCGAGCGCCGTGTAGAGGGAGACGGCGGTGAAGTCGCGGTCGCGGATCTGCTCGGCCACCGGTCGGCGGACCCAGGACACCTGGTGAACGGCGGGACGGCCGGCGAACTCGCGAACCCGTTCCAGCCGCAGGGCGGTGTCACCGGGACGCAGCCGCAGCTCCGCGGCGATCCGGGCGGGGGTCCGGCGCATCGCCCGCCCGGCCACCACGGTGCGCACGTCGTGGCCCTGTTCCCGCAGATCGTCGGCCAGACTGCGGAGCGAGCCGAGCTGGTACGCCAGGTGGGGAGGGGCCACGAATGTGCCCTTGCCGGGCCGCTGCACGATCAGCCTCTCGTCGCTGAGCTCCCGCAACGCCTGGCGCAGCGTCATGAGGGTCACCCCGTAGGAGGCGCTCAGCTCCCGTTGCGGGGGCAGGGCCTCACCGGGGGCGTAGTGTCCCGACCGGATCTTCGCGGCGAGGTCGGCGGCGATGGCGCGGTATCTCGCCTCGTGCCCGGCGTCGGGGCTCATCGTGGTACGTCACTCCTGGTCGAGGGCCCGGCGCAGGGTCGCGAGGAAGGCCCGCAGGTCGTCCGGTCCTGCCCCGTCGAGCACCCGCCGCATGACCGCGGCGCCGACCACCACGCCGTCGGCGTACCGGCCGGCCTCCCGCGCCTGGTCAGGCGTGGAAATGCCAAATCCTAGCAAGACCGGCCGGTCGGTGCTGCGCCTGATCCGCGCGGTGAGCTCCGCCGCCGAGGCGGCGAGGGCGGCCCGCTCGCCGGTGGTGCCCATCAGCGACACCGCGTAGACGAATCCGCGGCTGCGGTGCGAGATTTCTTCCAGTCTCGGCCGCGGCGTCGACGGCGAGGCCAGCAGGACGAGTTCGACCTCGGCGGCGGCGGCCACGTCCGTCAGTTCGTCCGCCTCATGCACCGGCAGGTCGGGCACGATCAGACCACTGACGCCGGCCTGGCGCAGCGCGGCGCAGAACGCCTCGGGCCCGTCATGCAGCACCAGGTTGTAGTAGGTGCTGGCGACCAGTGGCACGCCCAGGTCCCGGACCTCGGCCAGGTCGGCGAGGATCCGGCGGGTGCTCGCCCCCCGGGCCAGCGCCGTGTCGCTCGCCTGCTGGATGGTGACGCCGTCGAGCGTGGGGTCGGAGAACGGCAGGCCGACCTCGATCGCGTCCGCCCCGGCGGCGGCGAACGCCCGCAAGTAGTCCGTCCAGCCGGGCGTGATGCCCCCGGTCACGTACGGCATGAGCAGACCGCGACCGGTGTCCCGTCGGGCGCGCAGGTGGCGTTCGACCGCGCCCGCGGCCAGGATGTTCGTCACACCAGCTCCTTCAGGGTGGAGATGTCCTTGTCGCCCCGGCCGGACAACGTCATCAGGACCGTCGATCCTGCGGGCAGTTCGCCGCCGCCCGCCGCACGGATCACCCAGGCGAGGGCGTGCGCCGATTCGAGCGCCGGGACGATGCCCTCGGTGCGCGCCAGTCGTACCGCCGCGGCGACCGCCTCCTCGTCGGTCACCGTGACGTACCGGGCCCGGCCCAGGTCGCGCAGGTGGGCGTGCTCCGGGCCGACCCCCGGGTAGTCGAGCCCGGCGGCGATGGAGTGCGCCTCGACGATCTGCCCGTCGTCGTCCTGCAGGAACAGCGAACGGCAGCCGTGCAGGACGCCGGGCCTGCCGCGGGCGGCACCGGCGCCGCCCTCCGCCTCGACACCGACGAAGCGCGCCGAGGTGTCGGCGAAGCCGGCGAACGTGCCCGCCGCGTTGGAGCCGCCGCCGACGCACGCGACCACGTGGTCCGGCACGCCGGTCCGCAGTTCGGCGGCGCACTGCGCGCGGGCCTCGTCGCCGATGACCCGCTGGAACTCCCTGACCATCCACGGGTACGGATCCGGCCCGATGACCGAGCCGACGCAGTAGTGGGAGTCGCCGGTGACGCCCACCCAGTGCCGCATGGCCTCGCTGGTCGCGTCCTTGAGCGTGCGGCTGCCCGTGGTGACCGGGATCACTTCGGCGCCCAGCATGCGCATCCGGACGACGTTCAGCGCCTGCCGCTCGATGTCGCGCTCGCCCATGAACACCGTGGCCTCGAGCCCGAGCAGCGCGGCGGCGGTCGCGGTGGCCACCCCGTGCTGGCCCGCTCCCGTCTCGGCGATCAGCCTGCGGCGTCCCATCCGCGCGGCGAGCAGGGCCTGGCCCAGCACGTTGTTGATCTTGTGGGACCCGGTGTGGGTGAGGTCCTCGCGCTTGAGGTACAGCCGCACGCCCAGCTCCTGCGACAGCCGCCGGGCCGGTGTGAGCGGGGTCGGCCGTCCGGCGTGCAGGGCGAGCAGCTCCGCCAGGGCGCCGCGGAAGCCCGGATCCGCCCGTGCCTCCCGGAACGCCTCGTCCACCTCGCGGCACGCCTCCACCAGGGACTCCGGCGCGTACTGCCCGCCGTACTCGCCGAACCGGCCCCGCCCTCGGGGCTCGCCCATCGTCCCGGCCGCCGGGACGGGTTCGCGCCATGGCGACACGTCTGGCATCACACGCTCACCTCGTTCTATAACTCTGCTTAGAGTTCTATAACAGTGAGTGTGGCACGGACGGTATGAGACGCGCCACCCCCCGGGGTGCGGATCGCGAGGTGGGGAGCGGGCGGTGTCAGCCGAAGGATGTAGCCCGATCTCCCCGGCCGGGAGGAGGTCCCACGGATCCGGGCCTGACTAGGCTCTCCTGAAGATCCGGCGCACCCGTCCCCCTCCCGAGGAATGCTCATGGCCTCTGCCCGCAAGACGCTGCTCACTGGTTCGATCACGTTTGTGGCGGGGCTGGCGCTATGGCTGTTCGGGCTCGATGTGGAGATCGTCATCTTCACGCCGTCAAAGGTCGGCGTGATCCTGATGGTCGTCGGCGGGCTGGAGATCTTGTACGGGGTCTACAAGGGCATGCGCACCGACAACGTGCGCGGCTGAGGTCCGTACGGAGTCCAGATCCTCAGGTGGGCCGAAGGCTTCGGCTCCAAAATCGTCAGCGGAAACGCTGAGCTACGGCACTGGGCGACGCGGATCTTTCGACGATCGCACCTGCGCGTGCCGGTGTCACTGGCCCTGCGGGTCTGCGGGCGGCGCGGCGGGGACGACGCAGGACAGGGCGTGGCGCAGGATGGGGGCGAACGAACCGGTGTTGCCGGGTTCGAGCCAGTGTCGTCCTGCCACGCGGATGGCGCCGGCCACCGCGGCGGCCATGACCGTGGGGAACAGATCGCGCCCGGATTCGGTGCCCGTGCGCGCCGCGATCGCCTCGGCGAGCGGCCCCTCCGCCATGGTGAACGCCTTCAGCGCCTCGCCTTCCAGCTCTGGCGTTGACATGATCATGCGCAGACCGGCCTTGTCGGGCTCGGGGTCGGTGTAGAGCTCGATGACGGCTGCGATGACGGCCTCGTCCAGCGGCTCGTCGGCGGGACGGGAGCGCAGCGCCTGCCCCACGCGCTTGGACTGATCGGCCTGGAAGGCACAGATCGCCTCCTCCCTGCTGGAGAAGTAGTTGTTGTAGGTGCGGGGTGAGACGCCCGCGGCCGTGGCGATGTCATGGACGCGGACGAGTGCCAGCCCGTGGGGCCCCTGGTCGATGGCCAGACGCAGCGCGGCGTTGCCGATCGCCTCCCTGGTGGCCTGCTTGTTGCGCGCCCGGAGACCCATCGCGTCATCGTTCATGTGCTCACCCTATCCCAGGGTTGCGTCTCACGCATTGTGTGCGTGACACGCAAGTTGTGGGTAGAGTGCGACTGCGACGCCTGGCACTCGCATCAGGAGAGTGCCAACACCAAGGTGTGCGCCGGGACGGCGAGGTCCGCCTTCCTGTGGACCGTCCGTCGCGGGCGCCGTCCCGGCAACCCCATCAAAAGCAGGAGCAGTGATGACTTCGAAGTTGATCGCGTTCGACGAGGAGGCCCGGCGCGGTCTCGAGCGTGGTATGAACCAGCTCGCCGACGCCGTCAAGGTGACCTTG
>NZ_BAAAZP010000093.1:0-83914 GCF_039536965.1 Nonomuraea antimicrobica
CCTGCCGCGCCCCGCCGAGGTCGCGGCCGAGCTGCCCGGCGCGCGGGCACTGCCCGTGGACCTGGCCTCGCCCCGGGCGGTGGCGGAGTTCGGGGACGCGGTGGGGGAGGTGGACGTCGTCGTGCACAACGCCGGGGTGTCGATCGTGGAGCCGTTCACCGAGAGCGACCCGGCGGGCTGGGAGCTGATGTGGCAGGTCAACCTGCGCGGGCCGATGTTGCTGACCAGGCGGCTGCTGCCGGGCATGATGGCCAGGGGGTGGGGGCGGCTGGTGTTCGTCTCCTCCGACGGGGCGAGGGCCGGCTCGGGCGGCGAGGGCGCGTACGCGGCGACCAAGGCGGGCCTGTTCGGCCTGGCCAAGACGCTCGCCCGCGAGGCCGCCAGAGCCCGCGTCACCTCCAACGTGGTCTGTCCAGGCCCCACCGACACCCCGATGCTGCGCCGCGTCTCCGAGGCCGAACCCGGGCTGGTGGACCGGATCGCGCGCGGCATCCCGCTGCGCCGCCTCGGCACGCCCGCCGACGTGGCCGGGCTCGTCGCCTACCTCTGTACGGATCGCGCCGCCTACATCACCGGCCAGACCCTGTCGGTGAGCGGCGGCGTGACCATGCACTGACCGGCCATGCGGTCACAACGCGTCGTAGACGGCCTGCACCAGCCGCAGCCCGCGCAGGTTGCCGGAGAGGGCGTTCGCCATCTTGTTCATGACGTAGCCGATGGCCAGGCCGCGTTCCGGATCGCCCAGGCCGACGGCGCCGCCCATGCCCGAATGGCCGAACGCACTCTTCGACGGCATCGGGAACGTCAGGGACGGCCGCATGAACCCCAGCCCGAACGACGTGTCGAGCCACAGGACCCGGTCGGGGCCGTCCACCCTGGGACGCAGGGCCTCCCTGAGCGTCTCGGGGCGCAGGAGTTCGCCGGAGAGCAGCCCGCGGTAGAAGCCGGCCAGCCCGCGGGCGGTGGTGACCACCCCGGCCGCCGGCCAGCCCGCACGCAGGATCACCGGGTGGTTCGCGCCGCCCTTGAGCAGGTGGATGCCGGGGTTGCCGAGGGCGCGGTTCATGAGGCTGTGCGGGTCGAGGGCGGCCCGCGCCATCTCGGCCAGGACGTCCTGCGGGCGTCCGTCCGCCGCGGCCTCGGTCACCCGAAGCCCGGCCCCCTCAGCGGCGGCCGGGGCGGCGGGCCCGGAACGGTCGGTTGCCATGAGGCGTGCCGTACGGGCGATCACCGGCTCCGGCGCCCCCACCCACAGCTCCAGCCCCAGCGGCCCGGCGATCTCGCCCGCCACCAGTTCGCCCACCGACGTGCCGGTCACCCGCCTGACCACCTCCCCCACCAGGAACCCATACGTCAGCGCGTGGTAGCCGTGCGCCGACCCCGGCTCCCAGAGCGGCGCCTGACCGGCCAGCCGGGCGGCGATCGCCGGGTGGTCCTCGAACTCCTCCACCGGCACCGGCTCCTCCACCACCGGCAACCCCGCCTGGTGGGTGAGGACGTGCTCGACGGTGACCGCCTCCTTGCCGCGCGCCGCGAACTCCGGCCACACCTGCGCGACCGGCGCGCCCACGTCCACCGCCCCCCGCTCCGCGAGGCGCAGCAGCACGGCGGCGGTGACCGCCTTGGTGCAGGAGTAGGCGAAGACGGGTGTGTCGCGCTCCCAGGGCCGTCCGGTGTGCCGGTCGGCGACGCCGTCCCACAGGTCCACGACCAGCTCGCCGTCCAGGTAGACGGCGAAGGCGGCGCCCAGCTCCTCGCCGTCGGCGAAATGCCGTTCGAACACCTCGCGCACGCGGGCGAAACGCGGATCGCAGTGCATCGGACCTCCACGAGAAAGGAAGCGCTTACTTGGTGAACGAGCCTAACAACTGGGGACGATTCAGCCCAGACGATCAGCGGGGCACCCTCAACCTCCTCACCCCGGACGTGGTCCTCGACGCCCTGCGCAGCGCGTCCACGGGCGAGGTGCTGAGCCTGGCCATGCCGATCAGGGGCGCCACCTCCTCACCCGCGCCCACGACGGTCCCGCACCTGCCGGGCCGTCCGCTGCCGCAGCACTTCATGTCCGTGGACGGCGGCGACTACGCGGCAGGAGCCAGGCCGGTCGGAGCGGGACTGCGGGTGGCGGACGACGCCCTGGTAGTCACCCACCACGGCACCACCACCCACATGGACGCCCTGTGCCACATGTGGTCGGGCGACCGACTCTACAACGGCCACCCCGCCGCCCGGGTCCGCTCCTACGGCGCCACCAGGTGCGGCATCGAGCACGTGGGCGGCGTGGTGGCCAGAGGCGTGCTGTACGACGTGCCCAGGCGGCTCGGGCTCGACCATCTGCCCGCCGGGCACCGGATCCCGGCCGGGCTGCTGGCGGAGATGGCCACGCCGCGCCCGGGGGACGTGGCGGTGATCCGTACCGGCTGGCCGGTGGTCTGGGAACGCTCGCGGGAGGAGTACTGGTCGGGCCAGCCCGGGTTGTCCGCCGAGGCGGGCCGCTGGCTGGCGGCGCACGACGTGGCCGCCGTGGCCTGCGACAACGCCGCCATCGGCGCCCTCAATGCCAGTGGGCAGGCTGAGGAGCCGCTGGAGGACGACCTGCACCTCCTCCTGCTGCACCGGCACGGCATCCACCTGATCGAGCTGCTCTGGCTGGAGGAGCTGGCGGCGCGCGGGCGTACGGAGTTCGTGTTCGTGGCGGCGCCGCTGCGGATCGAGGGCGGCACCGGCAGTCCGCTCACCCCGCTAGCGATCCTGTGACCAGGTGACGGGGAGGCTCGCGACCCCGTACACGGCGGCGTGCTGCTTCAGCGGGATCTCGGCGGCGGGCACGGCCAGCCGCAGGCCGGGGAGACGCCCGAACAGCGCGCGGAGGCCGAGCCGCAGCTCCAGTCTGGCGAGCTGCTGCCCCAGGCACTGGTGCACGCCGTGGCCGAACGAGAGGTGTCTGCGGGCCTCCGCGCGCCCGGGATCGAGGACGTCCGGATCGCCGAACACGGCCGGGTCCCGGTTGATCATCGGCAGCGACAGCGCGACCGTCTCGCCCTTACCGACCGGCGTGCCCGCGACCACCACGTCCTCCAGCGCGGCCCTGCTGGGCGCGCCGAGGTGCACGATCGACAGCCAGCGCAGCAGCTCCTCGACCGTGTCCGTCCCGTTCGGGCCCTCCTCGTACGCGCGGCCCGCCTCCAGCAGCGCGAACACGCCGAGCGCCAGCATGTTGGCGGTGGTCTCGTGGCCCGCGACGAGCAGGAGCATCGCGACGGTGACCAACTCCTCGTCGGGCAGCTCGCCGAGGAGGCCGCTGATCAGGTCGTCCTCCGGCGCGGAACGCTTGCGGCGGACCAACTCGCCCAGATATCCCGCCAGGTCGGCGGTCGCGCCGTCCACGTCGCCGTCCGGCGCCACGATCCGCAGGCTGCGCTCCTGGAAGAAGTCGTGATCCGCGTACGGCACGCCGAGCAGCTCGCAGATGACCACCGAGGGGATCGGCAGCGCGTACGCGCTCACCAGGTCCGCCGGCGGCCCCGCCGCGGCCATCGCGTCGAGGTGGTCGGCGGCCACGCGCTCGATGCGCGGCTCCAGCAGGCGCATCCTGCGCAGCGTGAACTGGCCGGTGAGCAGGCGGCGGTAACGCGTGTGCTCAGGCGGGTCCATGGCGCCGAAGAAGCCCGCGGGCGCGGGGCGTCCGGCCGCGCCGGGTGTGGTGAACCGTACGGCGGGGTGCTTCAGCTCCCGCCTGGCGCTGAACCTGGGGTCGCTCAGCACGGCCCTGGCGGCCTCGCTCGTGGTGGCCAGCCAGCCCAGATGGCCGTCAGAGAACTCCAGCCGGGCCATCGGCGGCAGGCCGCGCAGCCCGGCGGGCGGGTCGAAGGGGCACCGCGGATCGCGGTCCATGGGAAGTCGCATATTTTGAGAGTAGACTCTCAAAAGAGAGTTGTATAGCAAAAAATTATGATCTCTCGTGAGTGGACGCGGGCCGCGCTACGCCCGAGAATGCGGAGACATGAACGACCGACCGGGGCTGCGCGAGCGCAAGAAGGCCAAGACGCGGGCGTCGATCCAGAAGGAGGCGCTGCGGCTGTTCCGCGAGCAGGGCTACGCCGCGACGACGGTCGAGCAGATCGCGGAGGCCGCGGAGGTGGCGCCCAGCACCGTCTTCCGCTACTTCGCGACCAAGGAGGACCTGGTGATGGTCGACCAGTTCCCGCCGTTCGTGGAGGCGTTGCGGGACCTGCCGCCCGAGGTGGCGCCGGTCCCGGCCGTACGGATGGCCATGCGCGCCGTGATCGAGGCCCAGACGCCGGAGGAACGCCTCGACAGCCTGGAGCGCGAGCGGCTCATGCTCACCGCGCCCGAGCTGTGGGCGGCGAGCCTCGACAACATCACCGGCGTGCTCAGGAGCCTCAACGAGATGCTCGCCGCCCGCGAAGGGCGCGATCCCGGCGACCCGGAGATCCGCAACGTCACCGGTGCGATCGTCGGGGTGATCATGGGAGTCTGGCTCGACTGGGTGAAGGACCCGGACCTCGACGCGCCCGCAGAGCTGGACCGGGCGATGACGCACCTGGAGGCGGGGCTGCCCCTGCGTCAGGAGCCCGGGTAGTTGCCGCCTCCGTGCGCCTCGTCCAGGGCGTCGTAGTCGGGGGTGAAACCGCGCTTGGGGATCGTGTCGGCGAACACCACGTGCCGGGGCCTCTTGTACGCCGCCAGCGCCGTCCTGACGTGCTCCATCAGCTCGTCCGGCGTGGCCGTGGCACCGGCGTCGAGCACCACGACGGCCTTGACCGCCTGGTGCCAGTCGGGGTCGGGCACGCCGATGACGGCGGCGTCGGCGACGGCGGGATGGGTCTTGAGCGCGCGTTCGACCTCGGCGGGGTAGATGTTCTCGGCGCCCGACTTGATCATGCGGAGCTTGGGGCCGACGAAGGTGATGGTGCCGTCGGGTTCGCGGCGGCCGAGGTCGCCGGTGTGGTGCCAGCCGTACTTTGTCTTTTCGGCATTTAAGTCGGGTCGGGCGAAATATCCGGAAAAGAGGGTCTTGCCGCGTGCGCAGATCTCCCCGACCTCGCCCGCCGGGACCTCGCCGCCGTCCGGCCCGAGGATCCGCACCTGTACGAGCGGCGACGGCCGCCCCGCGAACCCCGCCCCGCCCTCCGCCAGCCCCAGGAACGTGAGCATGCCGCCCACCTCGGTCTGCCCGTAGCCGCCCATCTTGCTCCGGCACCAGGGGGAGTCGTCCACGGTGATCATGTCGTCCCACTCCGCGGAGTGGGAGACGAACCTCAGCGACGACAGGTCGTACTTGCCGTCGGCGTTCGCCTCGGCCACCGCGTCGATCATCTGCCCGAACAGGAACGCCTGCGTCACCCGCTCGGCGTCGATCAGCCGGCAGACCTCCCCGGGGTCGAAGGCGGGGGTGAAGACGTTCGTGCCGCCGATCTGGAGGGTGGCCAGGCAGAACATCATGGTCCCGACGTGGAAGAGCGGGCCGTTGTTGAGGAAGGTGAAGCCGGGCTCCATCTGCCGTACGACCAGCAGGGACGTGGCGTGCGCGACCAGGGCGGCACTGCTGAGCAGGGCGGCGCTCGGGCGTCCGCCGAAGGCGGCGGTGTAGAGGGCCAGGACCGGCTCGGCGTCGTCGGCCTGGGGGAACTCCCGGGGGACGGTACCGGAGATCAGCCGCTCGTACTCCTCGCCCGCCCGTATCCACGTCGTCCCGTGATCCCGCAGGGCTTCGACGGCCTCGGAGGGCTCCCAGACGACGGCCGCCGGGGTCAGGTCGGTGAGCACGAAGCGCAGCTCGTCCTGCGACTGCCGCCAGTTGGCCGGGCAGCAGACCGCGCCCAGGCGGGAGCAGGCCAGCAGCAGCTCCAGCACCGCGTACGCGTTCCTGCCCAGCCACACCACCCGGTCGCCGCCGGACACCCCCAGCCCGGCCAGCGCGGCGGCGAGCCTGCTGACGCGGTCGTCCAGCTCCGGGTAGGTGATCCGGAGGTCACCGTCCACCACCGCCGTCACCCGCGGACGGCTGCGGGCGTGGTCGGCGAGGACGTCTGACAGGGAAAGGCTGTGGATCATCGAAGCCTCCGGCGGGGGTGTCGGTGGACGGCGGTCGCGGCCTCGGCCGGGTGCCGGGAGGCGCCGGTCGTGGCCTCGGCGGGGGCGTCAGCGGAAGGCGGGCATGACCTCGGCGGCGAAGAAGCGCATGACCTGCTTCATGTCCTCCAGCGGCATCGGGCGGGTGCTGCCGAAGTCGCACAGGAGGTTGGTGAACCCCGCGTCCCTGAGCACCGAGATCTGCTCGATCGCCCGCGCCGGGTCGCCGATGACCTCCAGTTGCTCCCACCGGAAGTCGGGGGAGACGGCACCGCCCTTGAGGTAGCGGTCCTGGTAGAACTCGAAGCCCTGCGCGGCCCGGCCGGTCTTGGGGTCGATGGGGGCGCTGCGCTCGTTGAAGATGCGCGAACGGTCGAACGACGCCTCGAACCTGGCCTGGTCGGCGCGGGCCTGTTCGAGGGTGGGGGCGACGTACACGCTGCGGGCCACCACCAGGTCGGCGCCCGGCGGGTGCCCGGCCCGCGCGGCCGTCTCCCGCCACGTCTCGGCCGCCTTGACGACCTTGCGGAACGTGGCCGCCGGGTCGGCCAGGACGGGCAGGCCGCGCTCGGCGTACATGGTGACGGTCTCCGGCGAGACGGCCGCGACGTGCAGCGGCGGGTGCGGAGTCTGGAGCGGCCTGGGCACGAGCGAGACCTCGGAGCCGGTCCGGTAGAACTTCCCCTCGTGCTGGTACGCCTCCCGCGTCCAGAGCCCGAGGATCACCTCCAGCGCCTCGTTGAACCGGTCACGCGCCTCCGCCAGGTCGATCCCGAACCCCTCGAACTCGAAGCTCTGGTATCCCCTGCCGATCCCCAGGTCCAGCCGCCCGCCGGACAACACGTCCACCTGCGCGGCCTCCTCGGCCACGTGGACGGGGTTGTGCAGGGGGAGCACGACGATGCCGGTGCCCAGGCGGATGCGCTCGGTGCGGGCGGCGGCGTGGGCGAGCACGGTGAACAGGTTGGGCACGACGCCGTAGTCGCGGAAGTGGTGCTCGGCCAGCCGTACCCCGTCGAACCCCAGCTCCTCGGCCAGCTCGACGAGCTCCAGGTGGTAGTCGTAGACGTCCTTGAAGCTCTGGCCGTCGAAGCGGTGGAAGAGGTGGAAGGTCGAGAACTTCATGCGGCGGCCGCCCCTCAACGGTGAACCAAGCGCTCGCTTGGGAGCGTATCACAGCCCTCGCGGCCCCGGCCCTGTCCGGGGCGGGCGGGGAAAGCTCGCCGTGAACGATGGGCAGGCTGCGGGTGAATTATTCAGTATGTCTGAATAATCCCCCTTATGTCGGTATGGTGGCGCGCCTAGCCTGCCCTACATGTCTAGGCAATTACTGCCCCCGTGGAAGGCGTTTGTGCTGTTCCTGGGGGTCATCGCAGGTATCACTCTGTGTACAGGTCCGGCCTCCGCGCACCTGACCCGGGAGCACGCCGAGTTGGTCGTGGCGTCGAACCAGGGGATCGCGAGCGGGCGGCTCATCGTCCATCAGGACGTGGTGAGCCCGGAGCGGGCCGGAGCTTGGGCGGCCGGGTTGCTGCAGGGGCCGTGCCCGGTCAGCGCGCACGGTGTCGCCGGGGACGGCAACGGTGTTCCCGGTGGCGTGGTCGTCGAGCTGGCCTGGTCCTGTGCCGTGGATTCGATCGATCTCGCGCCGCTGCTGGGCGAGGCGGGCCTCACGGAGGTCATCGCGGAGTTCGACGGGATGGCCGCCCTCGTCACGGCGGAGGCGCCGGTCCTCGACGCCGGGGGCGCGCACGCGCCCGAGGCTCCCGCGTGGCCCGGCTGGCCGTGGCTCCTGGCGGTCCTCGCCGTCCTGTTGCTCGCGGCGATCGGCGTCGTACGCCGGGGCCCCGGCAAGGGATCGGTGAAGGTCGCGGTCGTTGCGACGGTCGGCCTGGCCGTGCTCACGCCGCAGACCGCCTTCGCCGCGACGCCCGGCCCTGACGGCGCCACGCCGCAACCGGCCCAGAGCGCCACGCCGAGCGCGGCGGGCACCTTGACGCTCGTCACCGCCAACCCCAGGGCCGGTCAACCGGTCACCTTTGCCTACGGCACCGACCGGCCGAACGCGCTGAACTGGGTCGGCATCTACGCCGCCGGCGAGAAACCGGGCGTGGACTACTCCCGCGTCTGGGTACGGGCCCCGGAGTCCTCGGGCCAGGTCACCCTGAGCACCTCCGCGCTCGGCGAGGGCGAGTGGACCGCGTACTTCCTGTACAACGACGGATACGAGCAGCTCAGCGCTCCCGTCACGGTCACCCTGACGGGCGCGGGCGCCGACCTGGTGACCGTCAAGGGCGTGGTGTACGAGGACCGCGACGGCGACGGCCGACGCGACCAGGGCGAACGCGGCATGAAGGGCGTCTCGGTCACCGACGGCGCCGCCTGGGCCACCACCGGCGCGGACGGGTCGTACAGCCTCCAGGTCGACCGCAACCGGCGCGAGACCGACCTGGTCCAGATCGTCTCGCCCGACGGCTACCAGCCCGTGTTGCGCGACGACTTCGTCCCGCGCTTCTTCAACGAGGTGAAGGACGCGGCCGAGCTGGACTTCGCGCTCGTGCCGACCAGGGCGGCGGCCGACCCGGAGGAGGCGTGGCTGATGGTCTCCGACCCCGAGGTCGGCAACCGTACCGACGCCGAGTACGCCAGCTCGGAGCCGCGCTGGACCGGGCAGGTCAAGGCGATGGCCGAGGTCGACGGCGCGACGCTGACCGTCTCCACCGGAGACCTCACGGTCACCGACTACGCCGAGGTGGCCCGCCGTCAGGGCGGCTACGACGTGCTGCGGAAGGGGCTGCGGAACGGCGAGCTGGGCCACCCCTTCTACCCGGTGATCGGCAACCACGACATGGGCGGCACCGAGACCTCCAGCGGGTACGCCGGCGCCGTGGAGTACTGGCGGCGCAACGTCGGACCGGAGTGGTACAGCTTCGACCGCAACGGCCGCCACATCGTCGTGCTGGAGGACAACGACACCCGCGGGCTCTCGGCCCAGCTCGCCTGGCTGCGCGAAGACCTGGCCAGGCACGCCGTGGGCAAGCAGGTGCTGGTGTTCGCGCACCGGTCGCTGTTCACCCGCTGGGGCCCGGGCGCGGGCATGCAGCCCACCGTGGACGAGCTGGCCAAGTACGACGTGCGCATGTTCGCCGCCGGGCACAACCAGCAGGCCGAGTACCGCAGGGGCGCCTTCAAGCGCTCGGTCGAGGTCAACAACATGGGCATGTACGGCATCGACGCCGCCCGCCCCGACTACAAGATCCTCGACTTCAGCGGCATCACCGGCGCCGACCAGGGCTACGTGACCGCCACGCGCCGCCAGTTCGGCGTCAACGACGACGTCTCGCTGGTCAGCCCGGCGTCGGGCAGCCTGCACGGCGCCAAGGCGGGCGTCCCGCTGGAGATCTACGCGGAGGACGACGGCCGCACCCCGGCCGCCGCCACGCTCACCATCCGCTCCTCGAACGGCAAGGTGGCCCAGCAGCGCAAGGGCCTGCGCTTCGGCGCCGGCACCCGGCCCGGCGGGATCGTCAACTGCTACCCGGGCGAGGCGTGCCCGGCCGCGCACGTCTCCTGGACCAGGGTCAGCGACCGCATCACCGGCCTGCACCCCGGCAAGTACACGGCCGAGCTGCAGGTCGTCGACACCGAGGGCAAGCGGTTCCCGCAGGTGCGCACCTCCTTCGAGGTACGGGCCGACGCCCGCGTCGCCAAGCCGGCGCCGGGCGGGGAGTGGACGCGCCAGGGCGGCGACGAACTCGGGCGCTCGGCGGCCTCCGACGACCCGGGCAGCGCCCTGGACCTGCGCTGGGCCGCGAACACGGGCGAGCAGTTCCATCTCAACGGCGCCGCCGTGCACGACGGCAAGGTGATCGTGGCCTCGCAGGCGTTCGCCTCGCCGTACAGCATGATGCTCGCCTACGACGCGCGTACCGGCCGTGAGGTGTGGCGGACCTACCTCGACGGCGACGCCGAGTCCTTCCCCACCGTGCACGACGGCAAGGTCTACCTGACCACCGGGGTCGGCCGCGTCTACGCGCTCGACGCGGACACCGGCAAGGTGGCCTGGGAGGCGATCCACGCCGAGGAGACCAAGCCCACCAGCGTACGCAGGTACGGCAGGGCGGGCGGCCCCGTCAGCGTCTTCGACCTGCCGCAGGGCCGCGCCGTGGCGGTCTACCAGGAGTGGGACGTGGTGCGCTGCCGCGACGCGCGGACCGGCGAGCTGCTGCCCGGCGGCTTCACCGCGCCGGTCGCGTGGGGCGAGTTCCACAGCACGGCGATCAGGCGGCCGGGCTCGACCACCGCGTGGCTGCACTCGGGTTCGAGCCAGTCGCTGATCGCGATGGACCTCACCACCTGCAAGCAGGTGTCGTCGGTGGACACCGGCGGCGACATCTACTCGCAGTCCTCCCCGGCCTTCACCGACTCGGGGCTGGTGACGGCGACGGCCAGTGGTGTGCGCGGGCACGCCGCCGACGGCAGGATCACCTGGCAGGCCACGCTCGGGACCGCCTCGGTCTGCGAGTACGGCCCGCCGCCGGTGACCAGCCCGGCCGTGTGGGGCGCCACCGCCTACGTCGGCAGCCAGGACGGCGTGATCCGCGCCTACGACACGGCCTCGGGCAAGGTCGTGTGGGAGCGTCCGACGGGTTACCTGCCGGGCGAGAGCCCGATGGACGACCCCTGGCGCGCGGGCACCTCCTGCCAGGCCAACGGCCCAGGATCCCCGGCGATGCACCCGCTGGTCACCAGGACCGTGGTGTACGCGGGCACCTGGGACGGCCGCGTGGTGGCGCTGGAGCGGTCGAGCGGCAGGCTGCTGGCCCAGTACGACCTGGGCGGCGGCGTGGCCTCGGCCCTGTCGGTCAGCGGCAACCTGCTGTTCGCGCTGACCGACGACGGCTCGATCCACGCGCTGACGGCCAGGTGACGGTCTGAATGACCAGGGTTCTGTCCCGCCTGCTCGCTGTCGCGGGCGTGGCGGCGCTGATCCTGCTGGGGGCGGCGGGTCCGGGGTGGGCACACCCCTTCGGCCCGCCGCCCGTGGCGAAGGTCAGCGCCGGCGGACCCGCCGTCGAGGTGACGTGGTCGGCCGCCGCCGACGACGTGGCCGCGCTGCGGCGGGCCGCCGGCGGCTCGATCGAGGACTACGTACGCCGCGGGCTCACGGTCTCCCAGGACGGGGCGGGCTGCCCGCTCACCGGGGTCACGGCCCGTACGGACGGCGTGGTCGCCCGGTTCCGCTGCGCCCACGACGCCGACCTGCTGACGTTGCGCGTGTCGCTGCTGCACGACGTCGACGCCGCCTACCGGACGGTGTCGGTCACCCCGTCGGGCTCGGGCGCGCTGCACACCTCCGCCGCCCCGGTCCACGACGTACGGCTCACCGGCACCGCCGCCGATGGGGCCGGTGTTGCTGGTGGGACCGGTGAGGCCGCGGGCGACCTGGCCGCCCTGCTCGACCGCTTCCTGCCGCTGGCGCTCCTCCTGGCGCTGCTGGCGGGGGCGGGGCACGCGTGCGCGCCCGGCCACGGCAAGACCCTCACCGCCGCCTACCTCCTGGGCGGCCGGGCCCGGCCGCTCGACGCGGTACGGCTCGGCGGCGTCGTGGCCCTGATGCACACGGTGTCGGTGGGGGCGCTGGCGCTGATCTGGTGGGCCGCCATGGAGAGCGCGCCGGATCTCCGGGTGGTCACCGAGTGGCTGCAACTGGCCAGTGCCCTGGCCGTCCTCGCGGTGGGCTGCGCCCTTCTCCGCCGCCACCTCCGCTCCCGGACGAATGGCCACGGGCATGGGCACGGCCACGGGCATGGCCATGGGCACGGGCACGAGGGGTCGCTGCTGACGCGGAGGGGCCTGCTCACGCTGGGCGTCTCCGGCGGGTTGCTGCCCTCGCCGTCGGCGTTCCTCCTGCTGCTGGCCGGTCTGCTGTCCGGCCGGGCGGCCACGGCGCTGCTCCTGGTGGCCGCGTTCGGCGTGGGGATGGCCGTCACCCTGGCCGCGGTGGGCCTGGTCGTCATGCGCGGCGGGGACCTCCTGGGCAGGGTGAGCGGCCATCGGGCGCTCACCCGCCTCCCGCTGGCCGCCGCACTCCTGGTGGTGGCGGGCGGCGCGGTCACCGCCACCCTGGCGGCGGTCCAACTGGCCGGATGACCGCTGCCTGGCCGTGGTGGTGCCGTGCGGTGCGGGAGAGACACAGGTCACATCGGGTGCGTGTTATGTCGTGACCGGGTCAGGTGTCTTGGGGGTGTCACAGCAGACAGCGGCGGACCAGGGGCCGACCCCGGACCGCCGCCACCGCAGGAAGACGGAGTGTCATCATGAGCAAGGTCTGGTTCGTCACCGGTTCGTCCCGTGGCCTCGGCAGGGAGTTCGTCGAGGCCGCCCTGTCCCGCGGCGACAGGGTGGCCGCCACCGCGCGGAGCACCGCGAGCCTGGACGAACTGGTCGCCGCCCACGGCGACGCGGTGCTCCCGCTGGAGCTGGACGTGACCGACAAGGCCGCCGTCTTCGACAGCGTGCGGCGGGCCAGGGAGCACTTCGGCCGTCTCGACGTCATCGTGAACAACGCCGGCTACGCCCAGATCGGCGCGGTCGAGGAGCTGACCGAGCGGGAGCTGCGCGACCAGATGGAGACCAACCTGTTCGGCGCGGTGTGGGTGATCCAGGCGGCGCTGCCCTACCTGCGCGAGCAGCGCTCGGGGCACATCATCCAGTTGTCCTCGGCGGCCGGGGTCATCGCCATGCCGCTCGGCGGCGCGTACCACGCCTCCAAGTGGGCTCTTGAGGGCCTGAACGAGGCCCTCGCCGGCGAGGTCGCCGACTTCGGCGTCAAGGTGACCGTCATCGAGCCCGGCGGCTTCGCCACCAGGGACGGCAGGAACCCCGATCCGCTCGCCAACGGCCACATGGCGCGGACCGACCCGGCGTACGACGGTCTCCGCAGGCGCCTCGGCGCGGTCGCGGGAAAGCAGCCCTCAGGCGACCCGGTCGCGGCGGCCCAGGCGCTCCTCACGCTCGTCGACTCGGACAACCCTCCCCTGCGGGTGCTCTTCGGCCAGGGCTTCTACCCGATGATCCAGCAGGCGTACGCCGACCGGCTCAAGACCTGGGCCGACTGGCAGGACCTCTCCGCGCGGGCCCACGGCAGCCTCGACGCCTGACGACCGTCGGGTACCAGGATCGGCCACAGCGGAGGAGAGACTGAGGGATGAGCGACCACGCCACCGACCCGGCGACCGAGATCTTCGTCGCCCACCGCAGCCTGCTCTTCACCGTCGCCTACGAGATGCTCGGATCGGCGGCCGACGCCGAAGACGTCCTCCAGGAGACCTGGCTGCGCTGGGTGAAGACCGACCTGGAGCAGGTGCACGACCAGCGCGCCTACCTGGTCCGGATCACCACCAGGCAGTCGCTCAACCGCCTGCGCAGCCTGAAGCGCCGCAAGGAGGCGTACGTCGGCCCCTGGCTGCCCGAGCCGCTGCTCACCGCCCCGGACGTGGCCGAGGACGTCGAACTCGCCGAGAGCGTGTCGATGGCGCTCATGCTCGTCCTGGAGACGCTGTCGCCGACCGAGCGCGTCGTCTTCGTGCTGCGTGAGGTCTTCGAGGTCGGCTACGACGAGATCGCGGCCACCGTCGGCAAGAGCCCCGCGGCCGTCCGCCAGATCGCGTACCGCGCGCGCCGGCACGTCGACGCCCGCCGCCCGCGCGAGGTGGTCTCGTCAGGCGAGGCGCGGGCGGTGCTGGAGTCGTTCCGGCGCGCGCTCGGAGCCGGGGACCTGCGGGGTCTGCTCGACGTGCTCGCCCCGCAGGTCGTCCTGGTGAGCGACGGCGGCGGGATCAAGCAGACCCCGCCGCGGCCCATCAGCACCGCCGACAAGGTGGCCCGCTTCATCGCGGGCGGCATCGGGAAGGCCGGAGTCACGCTCACCGCCGACCTCACCGTGGTCAACGGCAGCCCGGCACTCGTCATCCGCGTGGACGGCGAGATCGACGGCGTCATGGCGATCAGTGTCGAGGACGCCCGCATCACCGGCCTGTACTACGTCCGCAACCCGCAGAAGCTGACCCGCATCGCGGCCGAGACGCCGCTCACCCTGCGATGACCGGCCGAACCTCTGGGCAGGACCCCTAAACAGGGCGTCAGGGGGTGGCGACGGGCTCACGCAGCGGGAGGCGTACCTCGAACCAGGTGTCGCCGGGCACCGAGCGGACCTTCAGCTCGCCGCCGTGCCGCCCGGCCACGATCCGGTAGGAGATGTCGAGCCCGAGGCCCGTGCCCTCGCCCACGCTCTTCGTGGTGAAGAACGGCTCGAAGATCCGGTCTTTGATCGCGTCGGGCACGCCGGGGCCGGTGTCGCCGACCTCGATGATGGCCTCGTCCTCGTCGTGCGCCGTACGGACCGTCAGCGTGCCCTCCTCGCCCATGGCGTCGAGCGCGTTGTGGATCAGGTTGGTCCACACCTGGTTCAGCTCGCCCGCGTAGCAGGGGATGGCCGGCAGCGTGCGGTCGTAGTCGGTCACCACGCTGATGCCCGGCGGGATCTTCCCGCGGAAGATCGCGATCGTGCTGTCGAGCAGCTCGTGCACGTCCACCTGCTGGAACGGCGCCCGGTCCATCTGGGAGTACTGCTTGGCCGAGCGGATCAGCGTGGTGATGCGCTCGGTCGCCTCGGTGACCTCGTCGAGCATCTGCGAGATCTCGATGGCCTGGGCCAGCCACTGCAGCGCCCTGGGCGTGTGCTCGTCGCCCACCTTGGTGCGGATCTTCTGCAGGTAGTCGGTGGTGAAACCGGCGTTGACCAGCGCGGGGGCCAGCTCCCACGCGTCGCTCACGCCCAGCTCCTCCAGCGCCTCGCCGAGCTCGTCCTCGGCGTCGGAGATCTCCAGCGGCGAGCGCTGCGGCTGCTTGCCCAGGTTGGCGGTGCACGCCTCCTGCGCCTCGATCAGCGTGCGCAGCCGCTCGGCCGCTATGCCGTCCTCGGCGAGCTGGGCGAGCTGGAAGCGCGAGGTGGTGATCAGCGTACGCAGCTCGCTCACCGCCCGTACGGCCGCCGCGGCCGGGTTGTTCAGCTCGTGGGTGAGCCCGGCCGTGATCGTGCCGAGCGCGGTCAGCCGCTGCCGCCGGTCGATGATCTCCCGCTGCATCCGTCCGCCCGACAGCATCCCGTCGAGCAGGTGCATCGCCATCGGGAACCACTCGGCCACGATGTAGGCGAACTTCTTGGCCGGCAGCAGGAAGATCCGCGACGGCGCGGTGGCGCGCAGCGTGTGCTGGTAGGTCTGCGGCGCCCGCTCGCCGAGATAGGCCGAGGTGGCGCCGCCGTAGACGCCGGGCTGCGACACCCGGGGCATCGCGACGGTGCCCGCGCTGACCGTCTCGTTGATCATCTGCACCTCGCCCTCGATCAGCACGGCGAAGCAGTCGGCGGGGTCGCCCTGGCGGACGATGTCCTCGTCCTGGGCGTAGGTGCGCACCCGGCCGCTGGCGGCGAGCTTGGTGAGCTGCCCATCGGTCAGGCGTTCGAACAGGAAGAGCTTGCGCAGCTCGTCGATGTCGATGCCCAGCTCGTCGGCGCCCGGCTGGTCGGTGCTCGGCTGGGGGGCGATCGGTTGGTCGGTCATTGCTTCTCCAGGTAACGGTGCACGAGCGCGACGGCCATCGCGCCCTCGCCGACGGCGGAGGCCACTCTCTTGATCGACTCAGCGCGTACGTCGCCGGCGGCCAGCACCCCGGGCACGTTGGTCTCCAGGTAGTACGGCTCGCGCCGTAGCGGCCAGTTGCGCGGCCGCTGCCCACCCTGCACCAGGTCGGGCCCCGTCAGCACGAACCCGCGCGCGTCGCGCTCGATCGTCTCGCCCAGCCACGACGTGTACGGCTCGGCCCCGATGAACACGAACAGCCACTGCGCGTCCACCGTGCGCTCATCGCCCTTGGTGGACAGCGTCAGCCGTTCGAGGTGGCTCTCGCCCGCACCGCCGACCACCTGGGTCTGCACGTGCACCTCGATGTTGGGGATCGCGGCGATCTGCTCGATGAGGTAGTGAGACATGGATTTCTCCAGACCATCACCCCTCACCAACAAATGGACCTTGCTCGCGAATCCCGACAGGTAGACGGCGGCCTGACCGGCCGAGTTGGCCGCCCCGACGATGAACACCTCGGTGCCCTCGCAGGCCGGCGCCTCGGTCACGGCGGCGCCGTAGTAGACGCCCCGGCCCACGAAGTCCTCCAGCCCGGGGGCCTCCAGCCGCCGGTAGGTGACGCCGGTGGCCAGGATGACCGCGTGCGCCGCGATCTCCCCGCCGTCCTTGAACCCGATCACCCTGGCCTGCCCGCGCGGCTCCAGCGTGGTGACCTTGCGCGCGGTCAGCAGCTCGGCCCCGAACTTCAGCGCCTGCCTGCGCGCCCGGTCGGCGAGCTGCTGCCCCGAGACCCCGTCGGGGAAGCCCAGGTAGTTCTCGATCCTGGAGCTCTGGCCCGCCTGCCCGCCCGACGAGTACGCCTCCACCAGCACGGTGTTGAGCCCCTCCGAGGCCCCGTAGACGGCCGCCCCGAGCCCGGCGGGCCCTCCGCCCACCACGATCAGGTCGTAGAAGTCGGTGGCCGGCGTCGTGGACAGCCCCACCGCCGTGGCCAGCGCCGCCTGGTCGGGCGACTCCAGCGTGACCCCGTCGGCGGTCACCACCAGCGGCAGGTGGCAGCTCTCGCCGGCCGCCTTCACCAACTGCGCGCCCTCCGGGTCCTCCGCCAGCATCCACTGGTAAGGGACGTGGTTGCGCGCCAGGAAGTCACGCACCTGGTACGACTGCGCCGACCACCGGTCGCCCACCACCCGCAGCTCGGCCTGCTCGATCCGGTCGGTGCGCATCCAGGCGTCGAGCTGCCCGTCGATCACCGGGTAGAACTTCTCCTCCGGCGGATCCCATGGCTTGAGCAGGTAGTGGTCGAGGTCGACCACGTTGATCGCCTGGATGGCGGCTTCGGTGTCGGCGTAGGCCGTCAGCAGCACCCGGCGCGCGTAGGGGTAGAGGTCCATGGCGGCCTCCAGGAACTGCACCCCGTTCATCTGGGGCATCCGGTAGTCGGCGAGGATCGCCGCCACCTCGTCGCCCCGCAGCCGCATCTCCTTGACCGCGTCGATGCCGGAGAGCGCTGTCTCCGCGCGCACGATGCGGTATTCGTGCCCGTAACGGCGTCTGAGGTCGCGGGCGACTGCCCGGGAGACGCCTGGATCGTCGTCCACCGTCACGATGACCGGCTTGTCCATGCCCAACGCCCTTTCGAATCCAGTCCTTAAGGGAAGGATGTCACGTACCCGGGTATGCTGAGCACACGCTCATATCATGGGCGGATGGGCACGCGCGAGCGCATCATCGACGCCGCTGAGCAGGCGATTCACGAGTTCGGCATCGCCGGGGCCACCACGAGGCGGATCGCCGTCCAGGCCGCCTGCTCCGAGGCGCTGATCTACAAGCACTTCGCCGGCAAGGAGGAGTTGTTCCTCGCGGTGCTCCTCGAACGCCTGCCCGCGCTCGCCCCCGCCCTGGCGGAGCTGCGGCAGAGCGTCGGGAAGGGCGACGTGGCCGCCAACCTCACCGCGTTCGCGCTGACGGCGCTGCGGTTCTACGCCAGGACCGTGGCCATCGGCGGCGGCGTGCTGGGCGATCCGCCGCTCATCGCGGGGTTCCGGGCCATGCTCGCCGAGACGGGCGCGGGCCCGCACCTGCCGATCCTGGCGCTGGCCGAGATCCTGCGCACGGAGCAGCGCGGCGGCCGGCTCGACCCCGCCATCGACGCGGGCGCCGCCGCCTCGATGCTGATGGGCGCCTGCTTCCACCGGGCGAACCTGGCCTGCTTCGTGTCGCTCCCCGACGACGACGAGAGCTGGGCCGGCACGGTCGTGGCGACGCTCGTCAGGCGATGACGCGCGACTCCCCGCCGTCCACCAGCAGCGAGACCCCGTTCACGTACGACGCCCGCTCGCTGGCCAGGAACGCCACCACGTCGCCCACCTCCTCGGGGCGCCCGATGCGGCCGACCGGCACGCCGTCGCCGCGCCGCCGCATCGCCTCCTCGCCGCCCGACAGGTCGCGCAGCCGGTCGGTCTCGATCGGCCCCGGCAGCACGTTGTTGACGCGTACGCCGTCGCGGCCGACCTCCCTGGCCAGGGTCCGCACGAGGCCCGCCACGGCCGAGCGCGTCGCGTTCGACAGCACCAGCCCGTCGAGCGCCTCGCGGGCCGACCTGCTGGTGATCGTGACGATCCGGCCCCAGCCGCGCGAGCGCATCCCGGGCAGCACCGCGTGCGCCAGGCGTACGGTGGCCAGCAGGTTGCGCTGCAGGGCGACGTCCCAGTCGTCGAGCCCGACCTCGTCGAACCGGCCCGGGGGCGGCCCGCCCGCGTTGGCCACCAGGATGTCCACCGGGCCCAGCACCTCGCGTGTCTCCTCGACCACGCGCCTGGCCGAGTCGGGGTCCTCCACGTCGGCCAGCACCGCGTGCACGACCTTGCCGAACTCCTGCAGCTCCACCACCGCGTCGGCGAGCCGCTCCGGGTCGCGCGCGCAGACGCAGACGTCGCAGCCCTCCCGCGCGAGGCTCCTTGCCGCGGCGAGCCCGAGGCCCGCGCTGCCACCGGTGACGAGGGCGACCTTGCCCGAGATGCCGAGATCCATAGGGGCGACTATAGATCGTGCGCCCGGCCGATCTCAGCCGAGGCGCACGCGGGCGTGCGTCCGGATGCGGACGCCCACGACACAGGGCACGGGGAGCCGCGGGAAGCCGTCGTTCACCCGGGAAAACCGGGCCGGAAGTAGCCGTTCATGGGTGGAAATGCCGCGGTGAGCATGATGAGCTGGCCAGGTGGCGAGAAATTTAATCCTTTCAGGAGGACTGTTCCATGACTTCGCCGCGACTTCGGCCGCGCTCGCGGAGGTGCTCGCCGAGGCGGGGGTCGAGTCCGAGATCACCGAGGACATCGCGGGCGCGCTGAGCGAGCCGTCGGAGTTCCAGCTCATCACGGTCAACGCGCTGCGCTGGCAGATGGACCAGGACCGCTTCGCCGACCTGCGTGACGAGTGGCGCTTCGCCCTGCCCGCCGAGGCCCGTACGACGCTCCTCGACCACCTCGACCGGGGCGGCGGGCTGCTGTGCATGCACGCGGCGTCGATCTGCTTCGACGACTGGCAGGGCTGGCCGCGCGTGCTGGGCGGCTGCTGGACCTGGCCCAAGTCCCACCACCCGCCGCTGGGCTGGACGGGCGTGCGCGTGCACGGCACCCACCCGGTGGTCGACGGCCTGCGCGACTTCGACGTGGTGGACGAGGTCTACAGCGACCTCGACGTGCTGCCCGACGTCGAGCCGCTGGCCTCGTCGAACGGCCAGCCGCTGATCTGGGCGCGGCCGGTGCGCAGGGGGCGGGTGTTCTACGACGCGCTGGGGCACGACACGAGGTCGTACGACAACGAGGTCCACCGGACGCTGCTCCAGCGGGCCGCGCTGTGGCTGCTCAAACGGCCGGTGACGATCACGGAGTAGCCGACCACGCGCTCCACCGGGTCACCTCGACGACGATCACGGGGCCTTGCGGGCGGCGTTCGCGGTATTGCGCGTACTTGGCCGTCAGCAGGTCGAGTGCCGCCTCGCGGCCGGGGCCTGCCGTCACGACGGAGGCCAGGCCGTCGGCGCGCACCCACCACAGCCGGGCCCAGTCGTCCTCGTAGTGGTCGGCCAGCAGGCTGACGGCCGGATCGCGCCGCAGGTCGCGCAGCCTGCCGAGGTCGGTGGTCGTCTTGGGCTTGTGGTCGACGGCCGTCACCACCCGGTCTCCGTCCAGGGCGAACGTGATGGGCACCAGGCGCGGCGTGCCGTCGGCGGCGAGCCTGGCCATGCGGGCCACCGGCTGCGCGCCGAACCTCGCCCGCGCCGCCCCGTCGTCGACACCGGCCGCCATGCCGTCATGATCGCACGGCCGTCCGGCGTGTCCGGAACCTACAAGACCGAGTCGCGGCGATCTGGGCACGATGAGTGACATGAACGTGACCCTTTCCGTGATCCCCGGATTCCTGGCCGGGCACGCGCGTGTCCTTGACCGCCGCCGCTACGACCTGCTCATCGGCGAGGGCGTCGCGGCCGGTGCGCTCGCGGCCCTCGACGGCTACCGCAACCCCGACGGCGGCTACGGCTGGGGCCTCGAACCCGACCTGCGTTCCCCGGAGAGCCAGCCGGGTGCGGCGCTGCACGCCTTCGAGGTGTTCGAGGAGGTCGCCCCGGTCACCTCGCCGCACGCCGCGGGCCTGTGCGACTGGCTGGACGCGGTGTCGCTGCCGGACGGCGGCCTGCCGTTCTCGCTGCCGCTCAGGCAGACGGCCGCCACGGCGCCCTGGTGGGCGGCGGGCGATCCGGACACGTCGTCGCTGCAGATCACCGCGGTGTCCGCGGCGGCCGCCCACCGCGTGGCCGCCCACGACCCGGCCGTGGCCGCGCACCCGTGGCTGGAGAAGGCCACGCGCTACTGCTTCGACACGATCCAGGCGCTGGAGGAGTGCCCGCACGCGTACGTGCTCGCGTTCGCCGTCCGATTCCTCGACGCCGTGTACGACACCCACCCCCGCGCGGCCGACCTGCTCAAGCGGCTCGGCGCGCACATCCCCGAGGACGGGCGGGTCCCCGTCGCGGGCGGCACCGAGACCGAGGCCCTGCGGCCCCTGGACTTCGCGCCCTACCCCGGGCGGCCGGTCCGCGAGCTGTTCGAGCCCGACGTGATCGCGGCCGACCTGGTCCGGCTGGCGGGGGAGCAGCAGGACGACGGCGGCTGGGTCGTCGACTACGCGCGCATCTCGCCGGCCGGGGCGCTGGAGTGGCGGGGCGCGACCACGGTGCGGGCGGTCCGGATCCTGCGCGCGAACGGCCTACTCTGACCCTCCCGGGCGGGGGGAGAGGCGGCGGGCCGACTCCGACTCCTGGGCCATCCGGCGCAGCGTGTCGAGCGCCCTGCCGTACAGGACGGTGCCGAGCACCAGCGCCTCCACGGCGGCGTCACGCGGGCCGTGGAACGGGATGAGGTCCATCTCCACCTCGGAGACCAGCTTCCGCGCCACCTCGACGTACGGGGTCAGGTCCACGGGCACGCCGAGCTGGCGCATCCTGACCAGGGTCTGGGCGAGCTCGTCGCGGGTGGGGGCGGCGGGGGTGATGTCCCAGCCCAGGCTCTCGATCAGGGCGTCCACCTCGGCGCGGGCGGCCTGCCACTCCTCGCCGGGCTCGGGCTCGACGGCCGGGCTCAGCGCGTAGTGGGCCGTGCCGAGCATCTGGTGGGTGGGCAGCGACTCGTCCTCGACCGCGGCGACGACCGTCTTGATCGAGGCCACGGAGAGGCGGCCCACTTCGAGCAGGGCCCGGATCAGGCGGAGCCTGCGCAGGTGCGTCTCGTCGTACTCCGCCCTGGTCGCGGCGGTCTGCTCGCCCTGGTGCAGCATGCCCTCGCGCAGGTAGTACTTGATCGTCGGGATGGCCACGCCGGACTTGGCGCTGAGTTCGGAGATGCGCATCGTTAGATAATAGTGCTATCCAGATCGGGCCACGTGCCGGGCCGCGCTCACCAGCTCGGGTACGTCGGCCTGGCGGTTCCAGAGGAAGACCACTTCGAGCGGCGGCACGTCCTCCTTGATCGGGACGAAGGTCAGGGAGTCGGGGACCGTCGTCCCGTCGCGTACGCACAGAGCGTAGCCGGTGCCCTCCCCGACCAGGTTGATGACCAGGTCGTGGGTGGCGGCAGACGGGCCGAGGCGCGGATGGAGCCCGTGGCGGACGAAGCCCTCCAGGAAGCGGCGGGCCCCGGCCACCGCGTCCGACTCGGGCATCACCAGCGGCTCGGCGGCCAGGTCCGACAGCGACAGCGCCTCGTGCGACGCCAGGTGGTGCTCCCGGTGCAGCAGCGCGCGTACCGGGAACCGTTGGATCAGCATGCGGGCCACGCCCCTGGGCAGGGAGCCCGGCGCGTAGCCGAGCCCCGCCTGCAGGGTGCCGTCGGCGATCGAGACGATCTGCTCGGCCGTCCCCATCGGCGTCACCCGCAGAGGGCTCGCGTGGAGCTGGGAGAGCAGCCGGGCGGCGACGTCGGCCAGCCCGTCGGCCACGCCGAGCCGGACGGTGTCGCCCTTGCTCCTGGCGGCGGCCACGGCGCGTTCGAAGGCGTCGACGGCGACGGTGGCCTGCGCGAGAAACGCCTCGCCCGCCTCGGTGAGCTGCACGCCACTCGACGAACGGCTGAACAACTCGACGCCGATCTCCTTCTCCAGCGCCCTGAGCTGCTCCGACAACGTGGGCTGCGCGATGCGCAGCGCGGCGGCGGCCCGGCGGAGGCTGCCCGCGCGGGCGATCGCCATGGCGTAACGGACGTAGCGTAGATCCATCGCTCACCTCGGCGTGATGATGATGATGGGCTATCGGAAGATCACACCTCCGTATTACAAGAGCGGACAGCTCCCGTGAAGGTGCTCAGTCACCTGATTCTGCGGAGATCGCGGCAACCCGCTGGTCGCAGGGGGGTTCCCGGACCTCGTTCCAGCGCCATGGGATGCGGGACGACGGCGTTTCGGCCGCCCGGAACCACGCAAGGGGAGCGGCGCTGTGCCGAGCAAGCGCTTGCCTCGAATCCGGGCGGCGGCTAGCGTCACCGCCATGGGCCGGGCGGGCTGAGGAGGGGGCATGCAGTCCTTCGCGGGGCGGGCGGCCGTGGCCGGGGTGGGCATGACCGCCCTGAGCAGGGAGTCCGGGCGCGGTGAGCTGGAGCTGGCGACCGAGGCGTGCCGGGCCGCCTGCGCGGACGCCGGGATCGCTCCGGGCGAGGTGGACGCCCTGCTCAGCTACCACATGAACGACTCCGCCCCCGTCGTCCAGGTCGCCCGCGCCCTGGGCATCGAGCGGCTCGGCTGGCACAACGACATCGCCGGCGGGGGCACGCAGGCGGCCTCGATCCTGGGCGACGCGGCCATGCTCGTCCACTGCGGCCTGGCGGACAACGTCCTGATCTACCGGGCGCTCAACGGTCGTTCGGGCAGGCGCATGAACACCGTCTCCACCGGTCCCCAGGAACGGTTCACCTACGGCCTGGCCGGTCCCGTCCCGCTCTTCGCCCTGGCCGCCACCCGCTACCTGCACGACACCGGCCTCACCGCCGAGCACCTGCACGCCGTCGTCGCCCAGTCCAGGGACAACGCCAGGGCCAACCCCCGCGCCCTGCGCCGCGAGCCGCTCGCCCTGGCCGACTATCTGGCCAGACCGTACGTCTGCACCCCGCTCCGTACGGTGGACTGCTGCCAGGAGACCGACGGGGCCTGCGCCCTGCTGGTCAGCGGCGTGCTCGACGGGCCGCGCGTCCACGCGGTCGTACGCGGGGGAGGCCCCGGGTGCTCCTCGATGGACCGGGCGCCCGACGTCACGGCGATCTTCTCGGCGTACGTGGCGCCCATGCTCTGGCGGGCGTCGGGGATGCGTCACTCGGACGTGGACGTGGTGCTGCCGTACGACGCCTACTCCTGGCTGGTGCCCAGGCAACTGGAGGACTTCGGCTTCGTGGCGCGCGGGGACCTGGGGGCGTACCTGCTGGAGCGGCGGCACGCCCGGGTGAACCCGCACGGCGGGCTGCTCTCCGAGGGCTACGTGCACGGCCTCAACAATGTGGCCCAGGCGGTGCGCGAGTTGCGCGGGGGACGCGAGGTGGCGCTGGTGACGGGCTTCGGCGGCGGCTACGGCAGCGCGGCCCTCCTCGTGAGCTGAGACCCGGGCTGTTGCACACGCTTCGTTGAACGGAATACTGTCGTCCCCATGCCCAGGGGAACCTCTGAAGTCAGTGAGCCGATGTACTTCGTGCTCACCGCCCTGCGTGCCGGGCCGCTGCACGGACACGCCATCAGCAAGTCGATCAAGGAGCTGTCGCAGGGGCGGGTGCAGCCGTCCGTCGGCACGCTCTACGGCATCCTGGAACGCCTGAACGAGCGGGGCGTGATCGCCGTCGACCGCGAGGAGACGGTCAACGGCCGCAACCGGCGCTACTTCAGGATCACCCCCGAGGGCCAGGCGCTCGTGGAGGCCGAGGCCAGACGGATGCAAGAGGCCGCCGCCCTGGTCCTGCGGCCGTCCGGCGCATGACGGCGTTCGATCCCGCGGGGGCGCGGGTCGCGACCGCACTCGAACGGCGTTACCGCAGGCTGCTGCTGGCCTACCCGCGGGCGTACCGGCGGGCGCACGGCGAAGAGCTGCTCGACGTGCTGCTGGAGGAGGCCGCGCCCGGCCGCAGGCTGCCCGTGGCCAGGGAGGCGTGGGGGCTGCTGACGGGCGGCGTACGCAGCCGCATCGCGCACCAGACCACCGGCAGCCCGTGGGAGGATGGCCTGCACCTCGGCATCACGGCGGTCGCGGCGGCGAACCTGGCCGCGCTGCTGCCGTACGCGGGTGAGCTGCCGGTGTGGACGCTGCTGTCGGCGCTGGCGCTGCTGGCGATCCTGCGCGGATGGCTGCGTACGGCGCTCCCGCTCGTCCTGGTCACCGGCGTGAAAGCGGTCGGGATCGCGAGCGGGTGGGGCTTCCTCGACCTGACCCTGGTGCCGATCGATCCGAATCCGCTGGGCAACCGGGCCCTGTTCCAGGACAGTGATCCGCTGCTGGTGGCGTCCGGCTACGCGGTCGTGCTGGCCGGTCTGGTGGTGCTCGCGTCGCTGCGGCGGCCGGTGCGGGCCAGGTCATGGTGGTGGTGGGCGGCGGTCGTACCGGCCGCTTGGGCGGGGCCCGCGTGGATGCCCGGCGGCACGGAGTATCCGATGAGCCTGAGCAGGCTGGCGGTGGAGGCGGGGGCGCTGGGGCTGGGGTTGATGGCGTGCTACTGGGCGCGCGACCACCGGTGGGCGCTGGCGTCGGGCGTCTATCTGGTGACGTTCTGCGGTGATCTGGCCTGGCACGCCGAGTGGCTGACCAGTCAGCACCTCGCGTATGCGGGCGTCCTCGTCCTGCTGGCCCTGTCCGCCGCCTTCGCCCCGTTGCGGCAGGGGAGGCATTGTCTGGATTGACGATACTTCGTTCAAAGGAGTATGGTCACGCCTCATGTTGAGGAGATCCCGTCTGTTCCTGGCCGTGTCGTTCTCGGCGGTCGTGCTCTGCGGCTGCGGGGGCGCCGCAGGGGGTGCCCAGCCGTCCGCCGGCGCGACCGCGAGCACGACCGCCGCCGCGAAGGACAAGAAGCAGCAGTTCGAGGCGGCCAAGGCCGACTGCATGAAGCAGAAGGGCTTCAAGTACGTGCCGTACGTGAAGCCGGAGGAGCAGGTGTCCGAGGAGGAGCGCAAGCGCGACTCCGGCGATTACCAGGCGATGCGGAAATATCGAGAGAAATACGGGTTCGAGGCCTTCTCCCAGTTCGTCTACCCCGATGAGATCGGCATCCCGGCCGCGGTCGCGGACCACGAGGCGGACCCCAACGCCGCGGTCATCGGCTCACTTTCCGGCGCTCAGCTCGACGCGTACAACAAGGCCAAGGACGGCTGCGTCTCGCAGGCGGCCAAAAAGGTCCTCGACCTGGAGCTCAAGTCCAACCTTGACTACTTCAACCAGCTCACCCTCACCAAAAGGCGGATACTGGGTGACGAACTAGACAGTGACCCCAAGCTGGTGGAGCTGGCGGCGTCCATGTCCACCTGTCTGAAGGGCAAGGGCCACCCGGTCAGCGACATGAAGCCGTCGGCCATGGACAAGCGTGGCCGGCTCGTCTTCCTGGAGGAGATCAAGGCGCTGGCCCGCAAGCAGCAGGGCGACGAGCACCAACAGCCCGACCTCACGCCCGCGCAGGCCAGGCCGTACCTGGTCAAGGAGGTCAAGGCCGCGCTCGACGACCTGGAGTGCGGCAAGGACTTCTACGCGGTCTTCACACCGAAGGAGACCGCGATCACGCAGCAGGTCGACGACCAGTTCGCCTTCTGACGCCGGCATCGTGAAGTCCCCACGGAGACTCCTCGCCGTCGTCGTCGCCGGAGTCGTGATCATCGCGGGAGCGGGCTGGGCGGTCGGCGCCCGGCTGCGTTCCCCGGCCGACGAGGCGGCCCGCCGCGCCGCCCCCGCCGCCTCCCTCGTCACCGCCGCCGTCGAGCGCCGCAAGCTCGTCAGCACCGTCGTGCTCAGCGGCACCCTCGAGTACGGCTCCCCGCTGCCGATCAGCCTGGCCGGCGTGGTCGGCGGCACGGGCGAGGCGCAGCGGGCCACCCGCGCGCCGCGCCAGGGCAGGATCAGGGAGGGCGGCGTGCTGATGGAGGTCAACGGCCGCCCGGTGTTCGCGCTGCGCGGCACGGTGCCGATGCACCGCACGATCGCCCCCGGCAGCGAGGGGGACGACGTGAAACAGTTGCAGCAGGCCCTGCGCAGGCTCGGCCACCGCGTGCCCGTCACGGGGGTGTTCGACCCGGCCACGATCGCCGCGGTCACCAAGCTGTACGCCAAGAAGGGCTACGAGGCCCAGCAGCCCACGCTGACCGACCGGCAGACGTACGACACGCTGCGCAAGGCCGTGCAGACGGCCGAGGAGACGCTCGCGACCGAGCAGAAGGCCCTGGACCAGGGCCGTGACGTGCTGCCGCTGAAGGTCAAGCTGGCCAACGCCGAGAAGGACCTCAAATCGGCGCGCGCCGCGCTGGAGAAGGCCGAGGCGCAGGAGTCCACGCCCGAGGACGAGACCAAGCTGGCGGCGGCCGAGGCGGCCGTACGCGCGGCCGGGGAGCGGCTGCTGGAGGCGGAGCAGGCGCTCGCGGCGGCCAGGAACCGTCCCCCGGCCACCCCGGCGGGCACCCCGACCGGCACGCCCGCCCCCGCCCCCGCCCCCACTCCCGAGCCCACTGCCGCCGACACCCGGCTGCTGGAACTGAAGGTGGACAACGCCAGAGCCGACCTGGCGGCGGCCGAGCAGGCACTGGACCGGGTGCTGGAGGAGGCCGCGCAGAACAGGCAGACGAGGCTGGAGGAGCTGCGCAAGGCCGTGCGGACCGCCGACGAGGCCAAGGTCACCGCCCAGCAGGCGCTGCGCCAGGCCAGGCAGCTCTCGCCGTCCCGGCTGAAGGTCTCCAACGCGCGGAAGGACCTGGCCGCGGCGAAGGAGCTGCTCGCCGAGTACACCCGCACGTACGGCGTCTCGATCCCGCCCGGCGAGGTGGTCTTCCTGCCCAAACTGCCCGCCCGCGTGCAGAAGGTCTCGGTGAAGGCGGGGCAGCGGGTCGAGGCGGAGGTGGCGACCGTGACTAGCTCGACGTTCATGGTGACCGGGTCGGTGGAGGCGGCGGAGTCGGAGCTGCTGCGGCCGGGCATGAAGGCCGGGGTCGAGCTGGACACCGGGAAGTCGTACCCGGCCACGCTCACGGCGGTCGGCGAGAAGGCCAAGATGCCCGGTGCCGAGGCGGGCCTGGACGGCACGCAGCCGGTCCTGATCACGCCGACCTCGGCCAAGGGCCTGCGGGCCGGTACGGCGGTGACCGCCCGGGTGACCGTGGGGGCGACCGACGAGCCGGTGCTGGTGGTGCCGGTGGCCGCGGTGATCACCTCGGCGGACGGCAAGGCGCGGGTACTGGTGGAGCACGCCACCGACCGGACCAGGGACGTGGAGGTGCGTACGGGGCTGACCGCCGACGGCGACGTCGAGGTGAGCGGCGCGCTCAAGGAGGGCGACCGGGTGGTGATCAGCGGTGCCTGACAACATGACGAGCGGCCGGTCGGCGGCACCCACCGCCTCGGAAGCGCCTGCGGCGGCGGAAGCGTCTACGGCGGCGTCTGCGGAGGCGGCGGTGGAGGCGGCGGTGGAGGCGGCGGTGGAGGCGGCGGTGGAGGCGTCTGCGGAGGCGACCAGGGGGCCGGTCATCGAGTTGGTCGGCGTGTGCCGGAGCTTTCCCGCGCAGCCTCCCGTCCTGGCGCTCGACGACGTCTCACTCCGCGTGGACAGGGGCGACTACCTGGCGATCATCGGCCCGTCGGGCTCCGGCAAGTCCACGTTGCTGAACGTGCTGGGCCTGCTGGACCGGCCCAGTTCCGGCAGTTACCGCCTGGACGGCACCGAGACCACCAGACTTAGGGACGGGGCCAGGACCCGGCTGCGCGGCGACCGGATCGGTTTCGTCTTCCAGTCCTTCCACCTACTCTCCCACCGCAGCGTGGTGGAGAACGTCATGCTCGCGGAGATCTACCGCCGCCAGGGCCGCAAGGGGAGGCGGGAGCGGGCCCTGACCGCGCTGGAGCGGGTGGGGCTCGGGAACCGGGCCGGGTTCGCGCCCAACCTGCTGTCCGGTGGCGAACGCCAGCGCGCGGCCATCGCCAGGGCCCTCCTGGGAACGCCGTCGCTGCTGCTCTGCGACGAGCCCACCGGGAACCTCGACAGCCGCAACACCGAGGCCGTGCTCGGCCTGTTCGACGAACTGCGGGACCAGGGCCTGACGATCGTGGTGATCACACACGAGCGGGAGGTCAGCGAGCGGGCGGGACGCCGGGTGCGGATCACCGACGGCGTGCTGGTGGAGGAGTGATGCACGTACGCGACCTGTACGACGAGGCCGTCGCCGGGATGCTGGCCAGACCGGTGCGCTCGGCGCTCACCACGCTCGGCACCGTGCTCGGCATCACCACGCTGGTCGTCACGCTCGGGGTGGCCGCCACCGCGGGCAACCAGATCGTCGGCCGGTTCGACGAGCTGGTGGCCACGGCCGTGACCGTCGAGGTGCCGCGCAACGCCCACAAACCGCTGGTGACCTGGGACGCCGTCGACCGGCTGACCCGGCTGCGCGGGGTGGAGTCGGCCGCCGCGGTCTCCGAGAGCGAAGAGGGCACGAACCTGTCCGTACGCTCCAACGACCTCGTGGATCCCACCCGGGTCACCGCGCGTTCCCTGACCGTACTGGCCGCCACGACCGGGCTGCCGCAGGCCGTACGCGGCCGGATGGTGCAGGGCCGCTTCTACGACGCCGGGCACGTCCAACGGGCCGACCGGGTGGCCGTCATCGGCGACGAGACGGCCAGGATGCTCGGCGTCACCCGGCTCGACCGGGCACCGGCGATCTTCATCGGGAAGCACGCGTACACGGTGATCGGGATCCTCGGCGACCTGGGCCGCGAGAAGAACCTCAGCTCAGCCGTGGTCGTGCCGCCCACCGTGGGCAGCAGGTTCGGGCTGCGCGACGTCACCAGGGTCCTGGTCAACACCAGCCTGGGGGCCGCCGGGCTGATCGCGGGCCAGGCGCCCGCCGCGCTCAGCCCGGGCAACGGCGACATGCTGCAGGTGATCTCCCCGCCCAGCCCCACCAGGGCCAGGGACAAGGCGCAGGACGACGTCAACGCGCTCTTCCTGATCCTCGGCCTGGTCTCGCTGGTCGTCGGCGCGGTCGGCATCGCCAACGTCACCCTCGTCACCGTGATGGAACGCGTCCCCGAGATCGGCCTGCGCCGCTCGCTGGGCGCGGCCCGGCGGCACATCGCCGCCCAGTTCCTGCTGGAGTCGACGCTGATCGGGCTCGTCGGCGGCGTGATCGGCGCCAGCCTGGGCGTGGTCGTCGTCGTCGCGATCGCCGCCACCAAACAGTGGACGCCCCTCCTCGACGCGTGGCTCGCGGTCGCCGCGCCCGTCGCGGGAGCCGTGGTGGGGCTGCTGGCCGGGCTCTACCCGGCGCTGCGCGCGGCCAGGATGGAGCCGGTCGACGCACTCAGGTGAGTCGCGCCGCCTCGGTACGGGCGACGCACTCAGGTGAGTCGCCCGCCGCCTTGGCATGAGCCGCTCCCCATACGCGGGGGTCGTGCCGTTGCTCGGGCCAGTCGGCCGGGTCGGAGACGAACGTGCCCCGGTGCGGCACCGTGAAGACCCACCGCTGCTCGCGCAGGAGGGAGACGGCCTGCCGCGCCGTGACCTTGGCGACCCCGTACTGCAGCGTCAGGGCCTGCGCGCTGGGGATCATCCGGTTCGGCCGCAGGTCGCCCCGCCTGATGCGGGCGGCGATCTCGTTGGCGATGAGCGCGTAGCGGGCCCTGGTCGGCTTCACCCGCGGCACGCCGGGCGGGCCGACGAACGTGCCCTCGCCCCTGACCGTGTGAACGAGCCGGCGCCGCCGCAGCTCGCGGGCCACGTTGCGGGCGGTGGTCCGCGCGATGCCGAACTCCGCCTCCAGAGCCACCTCGCTCGGTACGGCCTCGCCGACCCGTAGCTCTCCCCTGGCGATGCGCCCGTGGATCACCTCGGCGACCTGAACGTAGAGCGGGACCGGCCCGTCACGGTCGAGCATGCTCATATCGTAGACGTCTGCATACGAGCACGTGGGCATATGCGGCCACGGTCAAGCCTGGGGCCACGACTCTTTCTGCGAGACGTAGCTGCCGCGCTGGGGCACGGTGTAGATCCACCCTTGCTCCCGCAGCAGCGCCATGGCCCGCCGCACCGTCTCCCGCGCGACGCCGTGCTCTTTCACCAACGCCGCCTCGCCCGGTATGGGACGGCGCGGAGGGAACTGCCCTGCCTTGATCTGTTCGGCGATCCCTGCCGCAATCTGCTGGTAAAGCGGCACTTTGCGCTGCTTGCGAGGTGCCTGCGCGGGTGGCCCGACGAAGGCGCCCTCGCCTTGGACAGTGTAGACGAGCCCCTCTTCCCGAAGGACGTGGATCGCCCGCCGCGCGGTGGTCCTGGCGACGCCGAACTCGTACTGGATGTCGGCCTCGCTCGGCACCGGGTCGCCGGAGGAGAGCCCGGCGAGGCGGTGCCGCAGGATGTCGGCGATCTGGAGGTAGATGTGGGTGTCGCCTTCGTAGTCCAGCACGAAGGCAACATAGGCCAAGGCGGGCAAGAGCTCCCATATCGTTCTGTCTAATCAGACAGATATGCCTGTGCAAGTAGACGAGGAAAGACGACTGGATCTATGGTCACAGCATGACCGAACCCACAGCTTTTCCTCCGGACGATCGGTTCCACTCACACCACGTGCCGCCACCCGGCCCCGACTGGGTCCCGCTGCGGTGGGAGCCCCTGCGTTCCTCCGCCGCGCGCGTCCGCGACTACACCTGCGACTGCCAAGCAACCTTCTACGAGCTGTGCACCGCCCACGGCCAGTCCTTCATCCGCCGCACCCGCCGAAGGTACGGACAGAAGCTGGTCGACGAGACAGCCCGCGGCCCGTACGCCACAGCCCTGGCCGTCTGGGACCAGCTAGTGGGAGTGGAGGCCGGAACCGGGGCCCGTAAGGAGCCCGGATCTCCAGGCCGGTCGGAGGCTGCGGATCCACAAGATGGCCCCGGCCGGGATCCGATCTCAGGCAGTGCTCCAGATGATCCGACGGGCACCGCGAACGGCTAGCCAGGGTCCGAAGACACCATCTCAGCAAGTAGCGTGACCGCCTGTGTCACTCGGCTTGGGTGTCCCAGCCCAGTGACACACGAAGCTGCTAACCCTGCCGACAATGCGTTTTGCAGCTTCCCTTGAAAGTGCCCACTTCGGAGCGGTTCCCTCACGCGTGCTACGTGGTCGGCAGACCAGGTCAAAGGCGGAGCAGGCGGCGTGCCAGCTCAACCGAGGGGTAGTGGAGCGAGTCGCGGCTGCTGTGTTCGACCATGGGTGTGTCTACCGGGAGGCGAGTTCAGGCCAACCATGCAGGCCGATGCCCACATTGTCGAGATAGAGGCTGATCCCGGCGGCCGTGTAGGGGACGGTGTTGTCCGGTAGTTGCTTGGCCGGGACCCAGCGCAGTTCGGCGCACTTGGCAGGTTCGGCGTTGAACACCGCGCCGTTCCAGGCCTCGGTGGCGAAGAACACTCCCACGCGTGGCTTGCCCTCGGGTGACAGGTGGTGGACGACTGTGGCAGGCCGCAAGGATGCCGGGTCCAAGCGGACGCCGACCTCCTCTCTGGCCTCGCGGATCGCGCAGTCCACCACCGTCTCGCCTTCCTCGAGGTGGCCGGAGGGTAGGCAGTACCAGCCATCGCGGTATCCCGTGCCGTCGCGCAGGCACAACAGGATGTCGCTGCCCCGCTCAAGGATCACGTGGACGTCGACGACTACCTGGTACCGCTGCGTCATGGCCGGTCACCTCTGTGAGCTAATCCGCTTGGTCGCGTGACAGTAGCGCACTGGCGTGGCAGGTGATGGCCTGGACGGCGGCTTGCGGTGAAAACTCCCCGGTGTCCAATCTGAATGTCGGGAAGCCGTCCTCGACCAGCACGTCGGCGAACTCGTCGTACAGGCACACCTCCCGGCCGCTGGAGCCGTCGTGCTCGAATCGCGAGTGCACGCCCCGCTCGCGCAGCCTGGCGTCGAGCAGGTCCGGGGCGGCTGTGAGGATTACCGCCAGGTCCGGGCGCCGGGCGGGCGCGTTGAGGTGGCGCACGTACTCCAGTGGTACGCCGTCGAGCACCTGTAGGACGTAGGAGGAGGGAACGTATCGGTCGCAGAGCACGAACTGGCCACGAGCCAACGCGGGGTGGACGTCCTCTGCCAGGTGGTGGAACCGGTCGGCGGCGACCAGGCATGCCAGCGACAGTCCGTGGAAGTCGCTGGTCCGCTCGCGGGCGGCGCGTCCGAGTAGCCCGTCTGAGGGCTCGCGGGTGAGATGCACACGGTGGCCCGCCATCTCCAGGGCGGCGCCGAGGAGCGGCAGGAGAGTCGATTTTGCCGGCGCCGCCCGGCCCGTCGACGGTGATGAACAGGGCAGTCATCAGAGGCTCCTCGTTGTGGGGTGATGGCGGGTGTGTTGTTCGCGGGCGAGCTCGGCGAGGTGTTGATGGATCTCGTCCTCGGTGGCCTCTCCGAACTGGATGCCGGAGGAGAAGTTGAACTCGTCGCGTCCGCGCAGGGCCGCGTCTTCGGCTCCGAGGTCGACGGGGGCGTAGTTGAGCAGTTGTTCGGCGGAGTAGCGGCCGTCGGCCATGAGCCTTGTCCACTCAGGTGTGCCGGGGTAGGGACGGAACTGGAAAACGGAAGCCCGGAACGTTCCAGAGTGACGTTCGGATACCGTCCACAACTGCCGGACGAGGTTGACCGTCTGCTGCAGCTCTGTGCGGCTCTCGCCGGGGAAACCGAGGATGAAGTACCCCTTCACGCCGATGCCGCGGACGACGAGCCGCTCGACGACCGACAGAACCATGTCCGGGGTGATGCGCTTGTCGATGTAGGACAGCACCCGTTCGCTGCCGGACTCGATGCCGAGCGCCACCTCTCGTAGCCCGCACTCGGCGAGTTGGTCGAGCTGGTCCTCACGGCGCCGATCGAGCACGTTGATCCAGCCGGTGGCGTCCCACGCTGCCCACCTTCCGATGTCGGCCTGCTCGAAGGCGTGCATCATCCGATCGATGATGCGGCCGGCGCCGAGGAACAGGTCGTCCACGAACCGGAACGCCCTCACCGCGTGCCGGTCCCTTAGCTGCTGCATCTCGCCGATGATGTTGAGCGGGTCCCGTACGCGGATCGTCACGTCTGGATTCGCCGACACGGCCGCGCCGCAGAACGAGCAGTCATACGGGCAGCCGCGGGCGCCCACCATGTTGGCCTCGACTCGGCCATCGCCGGCCAGGTAAGGGTCCTGAGCAAGGTAGCCACGGTCGACGAACGGGAGCGCGTTGATGTCGGGCGCCAGGTGGTGGCCGGCACCGGGGCGCCCACCAGTGACGGGCTGGCGGAGGATCGGGTCTAACCACATGACGGCGGGCAGGTCGGCGCGGGATCGGTGGTCGGCTAGGAGTTCGACGACACGTGTCTCGGCTTCGCCCAGGATGAGGGCGTCGCAGCGGGCCATGCGGGAGTCCGTGAGGATTCGCTGGGGCATGGCCTTGGCGTGGTGGCCGCCGGCCATGATGCGGATGCCCGGGTCGAGCGCGGCCACAATGGTGGCGGTCAGCTCGTAGGTGGGAGCCAGCAGGTTGAAGCCCGCCCAGCGGGGGTGGGCCTGGTTGATGAGGGCGATGGTCTCGTCTACCGGGAGTCCGGCGGCTTCGGCGTCCAGGACGCCGACGCGGTAGCCGCAGGCGGCGGCGTAGGTGGCGATGTAGGCCATCCCCAGGACGGGCAAGGTGTAGTCGTTGACGCGAGGGCGGATCCGGTAGTCGCGCAGCGGCGCGTTCACGAGGAGCAGGTCGAGCTGCCCGCCAGGGTCAGTGCACGAGCCTTCCTGGATGAGCGGGGTGTTGATGGACATGGTGGTCTCCCCAAGACAGGGTGAGAGCGGTCAGGGTGGACAGGTGCGGCCCGGCCAGCTCGCGCCAGCGGGCGGCGAAGGCGGGCTCGTCGTGAGGCCATGGCGAGGCCGGGTCGGCACGGCGGGCCCAGGTGCGTACGGCCAGGTCGCCGTACGGGTAGAGGGAGAAGTCGCCGGTGTGATCGGCGACTGCGGCGCCGGCAGTCCACGGGCCGATCCGAGGTATCGCCTGCAGGGCCTTGACCAGAACGTCTGCAGGCATGAGGGCCCACTCGTCGCGGTGGCGTAGGTAGGCGTCGGCGGCGGCCTGGAGCGGGCGGCGCTTGAACGCCATCCTGAGCTTCGTGAACTCCTGGTCCGGCATGGCGAGGATCTGCTCCGCGGTTGGGGGTAGGCATGCTTGACCGGCCGGTTGCCCGAGAGCGTTGAGCAGCGCCCGGTACATGGTGCGGGCTTGGGCGGCGCGGATGACCTGGCGGATGATGGCCGTGGCCAGAGCGTCCCACAGGTCGGCGTTCGTCACTCGGCGAATGGGAGTGAGCCCCTGCAGGGCGTCGGCCAAGCCTGCGGGCAGAGGCAGGTCCGCCAGCACAGCGGGATCGTAGGTTTCCAGACGTGGGGCCGCTCCCTCGCCGTCGAGCAGGACCGGGTCGTACGTGGTGGTGGCCTTGATCAGCCATGTCCCGGTCGAGGTGCGCATGGCGCGTGTGGGCTGGGGGTGCAGGTTCCAGCTCGGATGGTCGAGCATCCAACTCATGGGCGTCGATCTCCAATGTGTGCGGCCTCGGGCTCAGGTGCAAGAGTGTGTCAGGGCATTGACCTCCAAGAGGCGTGACTCCGAGCCGTATCAGGCCCGGACCATGCGCCAGACCCACGGGTGGATCGAGTTCGTCGGGCGTGGTCATTGGCTCTCCTCGCCTGTGAGTTCGGCGTGCAGGGCCTTGACCTCGCTGAGGAGTGAGGTGACCTCGCCGGGGTCGTGGGGGACACCGGCGGCTACGGCGCGCCAGTAGTTGGCGGCCTGGGTCGCGATGCGCTGGGCGCAGGCGTCGGCTGTGAGGCTGCTCGTGGCGGTGGTGAGTGGTTGTCCCATCCTGGATCTCTCCTTGATCTAGCCTCGCCGGGAGCCGGCGATGACTGGTTCACGTTCTGAGGGCTTGTTCATCACGTGTGGGGTGGCCGCCCTCGGAGGGGGGCGGGTCCGCTCGCGGCGACGGCCGGGGAGTGTGGAACCCGGCGGCGCGAGGCGGTCATCCTCCGAGGACGGCGCAGGTACCCTCGCCCGGGCGAGGCCCTCCAGCTACGCGCCGGGCGAGGGTGGTCTATGCGCTCAATCTGGCGCGTCGCTCCGCTACGATCTGGGCCGCTGTCAGCCCGCACACGTGCTGAACGAACCAGGTCCGGCTGTCGGCGACCTTCTCGCCGTTCCACTGCCTGCGCAGGTGCTCGGGCAGGTCGCGGGGAGGCGGGACCGTGGTGGGCCGGGACTTGGCGCGCCAGATCTTCTGCCTGCCGTAGGTCGGGTTCCAGAACGTGTAGTTGCCGCCGACCACGGGCTCGGGGTCGAGATCGATCCGGATGCCGCCACGGTCGAACAGGTAGACCATGATCACGTTGTGGCCGCAGTCGCCGCAGCAGGGGAGTGCGTTGTTCATGGCGCGGTCAGCGGCGCCATCTGCCACGCGAGTGCGACCGGGTTGGGCTCGCGCACGCTGGGCTTGCCCCCGCCGCCGCTATACCGAGGCTGACCGGCCGGCGTAGCCGCCCTGTCCACCGCGCGTGGCCAGAAGGGGCGAGCGTCCTCCGCCATGGATTGCTCGCGCGCTCCAGGAGATCGTGAAGAATTGCCGTGGGATCCGCGTCCATGCTTCGATCCCACCGCTACTGGTGGGCGCGCGGGATATGACAACCTATGACACGGAGTTGATCATGCCGGTGGCTGCGGCTATCACGGGGACACGGTCAACGGGGCATCGCGAACTCACCTGGTATGCAGGGGTGTTCAGCACCTACCTGGCGCCGTTCGCGGTCAAAGATGCACACTTCTATATCGGCGGCGCAAAGGGCATCGACAGTCTGACCTTGCTGTGGCTGGCCGGTAGCACGTCAGCACAGATCACAGTCGTGGTGCCGTGCACGGTGCAGGACCAACCAGTGGAAGCGCGTCAGGCCATCGCCCGGTGCCGCGACCGGATCGCCGAGATCGTTGAGTTGCGCGCTCCGGAGCTCAACACGTCGGCTTACCACACCCGAAATAGGTGGATGGTCGATCACGGTCGCATGGTGATCGGGTTTCCCCTCGAAGGGGGCGACACGACATCAGGAACCTGGCAGACCATCAACTACGGAGCCTCGCAGGGGAAACCTCGACTCATCGTGCCCGTGTGAACACAGTTGGTGCATCATGAGTGCATGAGCGCCAGCGCGCACGACCGGCTCATCGGTGCCGCCATGCTCAAGCGACTGCGGCGCTCACGCGGGTGGTCCCTGGCCGACACCGCACGCGCTCTTTCCGGCATGGCAGCCCAGCTCGGGCAGCCGTTCGACACCAGCATCGCCAGTGTCCAACGGTCCATCTCCCGGTGGGAAACCAGCACTGGCCCCATCGTTCCGAGCGAACGGTACCAACTGCTGCTCGCCCACCTGTACGCCCACAACGCCCGAGGAGGGACATCACTTGGGCCTGGCAGCGACTTCGCCGAGTTGCTGGACGCTCTTGGGCACTTCGGCCTGAGCGAGGGACGTCTCAACGATCTGCGTACGATCCTCGTGCGATCAGTAACCGACAGCGGAGTGGAGCTACTTGCACTGCTCGGCCCGTCCACGCAGGCCGCCCTTTCAGGCGCACTGGCCGATCCGTCACGCCTTGACGAGGGGCTGCTGGCCGCGCTGCGTGACTCTGTCGCGCAGGTGAACGGCCAGGTCGGCAGCATCCCATTCGTGCGGTTACAGCTCCTGCTCGCGCCGATCATCGAGTCCTGCCGGCGGCTGTTGGATATGGCCGTCCCCGACGCGTTCATGCCCGACCTACAGCTCATCTCGGCGCAGGCGTACATGCTCGCCGGCCGATTCGCCTTCGAGACTCGGGATGATGCCGCCTCGCGGGCGCTGTACCTGGTGGCGACGGACGTGGTCGGCAGGCTCGGGATCCCGTGGCGGCGAGCGGTCGTCCACATGAGCAACGCCCTCGTCAAGCTGTACTCCGAGCCCGGCCTGGACGTTGCCAAAGCACTGATCGACGCCGCGGTGCGTGACGCGCGTGCCGGCCAGAGTGTCACCATCCGGGCTCGAGCTCATGCGCTGCAGGCAGAGATCGCGGCCCGAGCCGGTGCGGATAAGCACGCGAAGGCGGCGCTCGCGCTCGCCTGGTACGACCTGGACCAAGACCGTAGTGCAGACCCCGCCACCAATTCGTTCTCGCCTGGTCACCTGAGCGGCTTCGAGGGGATCACGTCGCTGTATGTCGGGGATCCCTCCCAGGCGCACGACTACTTCGCCCGCTCGGCTCAGGCGCTGGTCGCACCGCGAGAGCAGGTACAGCGGGCGATCGTGGCGGCAGACCAGGCGCTTGCCCGCATCCGCCTGGGCGATCCGCAGTCAGCCGCCGACCTGCTGCACGGCTGCATAGATGCTGCATCGGAAACCGGGGGGCGAGTCGCTGTGATCCGCGTGCGCCGGGCACGCCAGGAGCTACGCGCGTGGCGGCGGGAGGGATTCGTCGCCGACCTTGACAACCATTTGATCGAGTCGCTCGGGCGGTAGGGGTGTGCGAAGGAATCGAGTCATCGGCACCCATCCGCGTTGATCTTGTGCTGTGACGGGGGACCTCCCCTCGGGAGAGCGCGCCGCCCGTGAGAACGCGGCGAGCCTGGGCCAGCGCGAGCCGACCAGCGTGCGCGCTCTGGCATACGTGTTGAGGCTTGCCTGATGGGCCGTACGTGGCACGCCAATGGGATCCTGTGTGGCTGGTGTGGAGGCGGGGTGAGCGATGCCAAGTTCTCCAGGGCTCGGGGCTTGTCCCGAATGGAGGGCGACCACGGTTGGGCCCTGCCGGCGCGATAGCGACTCTGGGCGGAGCTTTGCGCGCCGGAGGCGCGCTCGGGAGGGCGCCCGAGCGACAGCGAGGACCGCTCGGGCGGGCATACAGGGCCCACCCGGTAGACGGCCCACGGGTGGGTGCTGCTGGGTGCCCGGCTTATGGCTCGTGGGTGGGTGCTGCCGGGTGTCGCCCGGCTTCATCCGGCATGCGAGTTACTTCAGGGCTCCCGAGGTCAGGCCGGACTGGATCTGGCGCTGGAAGACGGTGTAGACGATCAGCATGGGGAGGATGGCGAGGGTGAGGGCGGCGAAGAGGGCCGCCCAGTCCTGGTCGTAGCCGGCGGCGGTGGAGATGTCGGCGATGCCCATGGTGAGCACCCACTTGTCGCGTTCCTGGAGGAGGATCAGCGGGAGCTGGTACTGGTTCCACTGGCCGAGGATGTTGAAGATCGTGATGCTGACGATGCCGGGCTTGGCCATGGGCAGCATGATCTGGAAGAAGACCCGTGTGTGCGAGGCCCCGTCCACCATCGCGGCCTCACCGACGGCCGTCGGCAGCGTACGGAAGAACGCCGACAGGAAGAAGATCGTGAACGGCATCGAGTACGCGATGTAGACCAGCACCACGCCCGCGTGCGTGTTCAGCCCGATGAACGGGCCGATCACCGGCAGATTGCCCATGTTCTGCACGACGAAGAACAGCGGCGTCAGCGCCAGGTAGACCGGGAATGCCAGCCCCGACACGAACAGCAGGTAGATCGCCCGGTTCCCGCGGAAGGGATACCGGGCCAGCACGTACGCCGCCATCGACCCGATGAGCATCGTCCCGAACGTACTGAACGCGACGACGATGACGCTGTTGAGCATGTACTGCCCGATGTGCGCCTGCTCCCAGGCCCTGGCGAAGTTGTCCCAGCGCAGCGTGGCGGGCAGCGTCCAGGCGTCGTCGAAGATCTCGTCCTCGCTCTTGACCGAGGCCAGGAACGTCCACAGGATCGGGATCATCACCAGCAGCGTCCAGATCAGCAGGGCCAGGTGCGTCAGCACACCGAGGGGGCCGAGCCGGCGCCGGCGCTCGTCCCGGAGGAGCTTGCGCGAGTTCGCCACCGTCCACGAGATCATCGTTGTCATCAGTACTCGATTCGTTCGCGCCGGGAGAGGCGCAGCGACAGGATCGCGAAGCCGACGGTGAAGAAGAACATCACCACGCCCAGCGCCGAGGCGTACCCGAAGCGGAAGTACTCGAAGGCGTTGCGGTAGATCTCGGCGGCCATGACGGTGGTCGACCGGTCGGGGCCGCCGCGCTGGAGGGTCATCACCCAGACGATCGCGAAGACGTCGAGGGCGAGGATGCCCAGGTAGACCCAGGCGACCTGGACGGTGTCCCAGAGCAGGGGGAGCGTGATGCGGAAGAACAGGCTGAGCCGGCTCGCGCCGTCGATCTGCGCGGCCTCGAACATGTCCTTGGGGATCGAGGCCAGGCCGGCCGAGAACAGCACGACGTAGAAGCCGACCGCCTGCCAGACCATCACGCCCAGCACCGACCAGAACGCGATGTCGGGGTCGGAGAGGAAACCGACAGGGCCGAGGCCGAGCGCCGTCAGCGGGCCGTTGAGCATGCCGCTGCCGTCCGGCCGGAAGACCTGCTGGAACAGCACCGCCACCACGGCCACGGCCAGCACCTGCGGGAAGAAGAACACCACCCGGTAGAACTTCGACCCGCGGATCCCCGTCACGCCCTGCGGGCCCCCGACGTTGAGCAGGAAGGAGAAGAACAGGGCGATGACGATCGTGATGAGCGGCAGCAGCACGAGCAGGGCGGCGTTGTGCGTGACCGCCTTCCAGAACGCGGTGTCGCCGAACAGGCGCACGAAGTTGTCCAGGCCGATGAACCGGGGCGTGGCCGTCACGCCGCGCCAGTCGGTCATCGCGATGTAGAACGCCTGGACGTACGGGGCGATGACGTACACCAGGTAGAGAATCACCGGGGCTGCCAGGAACGAGGTGATGAACAGCCCGCGGCGATACCTGTTGAAGATCATTGGCGCTGGTACTTCTTGATCGAGGAGTCGTTCTTGATCTCGTCGGCCTTCTTCTGGATGCGCTCCAGATACTTGTCCGGGGTCAGGCCGCCGGACATCAGCTCGCCGGTGGCGGCGATGGCCTCGTCCTTGAGCGGGCCGTACCAGTTGAACCAGCGGTAGTAGACGGTGTTCGCGCCCGCGTTGGTCACCGCCTTGGTGGCGCTGGTGACGCCAGGGGAGATCTCCCTGCCCTCGGTGGCGCCCTTGACCGCGGTCACCGTACGCACGAGCGCGCTGAAGTCGCCCGCCGCCTTCTTCGACAGCATGGCCCGCAGGTACTCCAGCCCGGCCTGCGGGTGAGGGCTCCTGGCGGAGACGATGAAGTTCTCGCCGGGTTGGGTGTGCAGGGTGCCGTACGGGAGCTTGTCGGAGCCGGTGACGTCGGGGATCGGGAAGACGCCGTACTCGAAGTCGGCCGGGGTGGTGGTCTTCTGCTCGTTCTCCAGCCAGGAGGCGGAGGGCAGCATGGCCACCTTGTACTTGTTCTGGGCGGTCTGGGTCTGCACGTGGTCGAGGCCGGTGGTGCCCTCCATGAGGTATTTGGCGCCCACCTCGGCCCAGGCCGTGGCCGCGGTCTTCATGGCCTCGGCGGTCCAGGCGCCGTCCTCGAGGTTGTCGATGTTGACCAGGACCTCGTTGCCGCCGATCTTCGCGGCCATGGTCAGCAGCGGCTCGTAGAGGTACTGCGGGAACTTCCCCGCGTACGTGAACGGCGCCATCTTGCCGGACTTCTTGACCGTCTCGCAGAGCGCGATGAACTCGTCCCAGGTCTTCGGGATCTGCCAGCCGTTGTCGCGGAACACCTTCTGCGAGTACCAGATGCCGTAGATGTAGTTGACGTAGCCCAGGACGCTGAACTTGCCGTCGTACTGGCCGATGTCGATCACGGACTGGTCGATGGTGTCTCTGACCTTGACGTTCGGGTCGTCCCAGGAGGGCGCGTCGAGCAGCGGGGTCAGGTCCTGGAGCTGGCCGTCCTGGGAGAGGGCGCCGAAGTCGATGAACTGCGCGCCCGAGTTGTCGATGACCTCGGGCGGGTTGCCGCCGGCGAAGCGCGGCTGGAGGATCTTGGTGATCTCCTTGGTGGCGTTGTGCTTGATCTCGACGCCCGGGTACTTCGACTTGAACAGCGGCTGGTGGATGTTCGTGGCGTAGTCCTGGCCGAAGCCGCCGTCGAAGATCCAGACCTCCAGCGGCTTGTCCGCGGCCACGCCGAACGGGTTCGCCGCGCTGGTCGCGACCGGGGCCGCCGAGGTCGAGGCGGCCGGCGGCGCGGCCGGCGTTGCGCACGCGCCCAGCGCGCCCGCCACGGGCACGAGCGCGGCTCCGCGTAGGAGCTCGCGCCTGCTGATACGGGGGGTGTGAGGCATGATGACTACTCCTGACCTTTCATGATCCGCGTCTGATCCGGCCTGCGTAGCGGCGCTCCAGGGCGCTGTTGTGCTCGTCGCCGCCGGTCACGTTGGCCGACAGGTAGATGGGCGGCCGCTCGCCGAGCGCGACGAGCCGGTCCACCGCCTCGGTGACCACCATCTGCGCGAGCAACGCGGAGGTGATCGTGGAAACCGCACCGTGGCTGCCGCCGTCGGGCAGGTCGAGGATCGCGTCACCGTACGGCGCTCCGTTGTCCAGCACCACGTCGGCCAGGTCGAGCAGCTTGCCGCCCGACGGGTGGCGGGAGGTCATGCGCGTGCTGTGCGCGACCGAGGTGATCGCGATCAACGGGTGGCCGCGGTCCTTGACGATCGTGGCCAGCTCGACGACCGTGCCGTTCACACCCGAGCTGGAGATCAGCACGAACACGTCCGCGGGCTCGACCGGCGCCAGGTCGTAGATCCGCTGTGCGATCGCCGGGTCCCGCTCCAACTCGGGGGTGAGCACGCTGGGGGGCTCGCCGCCGTACAGCACGAGGTCTTTGGGGGAGAGGCGATTGCTCGGTACGAGGCCGCCGGCCCGCCCGGCGATCTCCATGGCGATGGCCTCGGAGTGCCCGGAGCCGAACGCGTTGACCAGGCCGCCCGCCCGGATCGAGGCGACGAGCAGCCCGGCGGCCGGGCCCACCGGTTCCGCCTGCTGCTCGGCGACCCGCCGGGCCAGGTCGAGGGCCTTGGATGCGTACGTCAATTCAGCCTCTTTCCACCCGGTGGCTCTCCACCGCCCGGATCGTGCGTTCGAACGCCTCGTTCGTCCGTTCGTAGGTGAGCTGGGCGACCGCGACGTACACGGCGTCCAGCACGAAGAGCTGCGAGTGGACGGCCGCCAGCCCGCCGAGCCGGAACGTGGTCTCCCTGCTGGCCGTGGTCAGCACCAGGTCGGCCAGCTCGGCCAGCGGCGAACGGGCGAACGAGGTCACCGCCACCGTCAGCGCGCCATGGCTGCCCGCCTCGGCCAGCGACTCCATGACCTCCCGCGTACGGCCCCGATGGCTGATGCCGATGGCCACGTCGCCGGACTTCAGCAGCGCCGCCTCCGACAGCGCCACGTGCGCGTCGCCCGCGCTCCAGACCGGGATGCCGATGCGACGCAGCCGCCCTTCGAGCATGGTGGCGACGTTGCTGCTGGTGGAGACGCCGACGAGGAGCACGCGCGGCGCGGCCACGATGGCCTCGGCCACCCGGGAGACGACGTCGAGGGCGAGCTGGGCGGCGGTGTCCTGGATCAGGCGGGTGTCGGCGGCGGCCATCACCTCGATGGCCGAGTCGAGCGGGTCGTCGGGGCCGATCTCATGCCCGACGCCCGCGCCCCAGCCCGCCTGGGCCGCCCTGCCGGTCTCGGTGGCCAGGGCCACGCGCAGCTCGGCGTACCCAGAGAAGCCGAAGGCCCGGCAGAACCTGGTCACGGTCGCGGGCGAGCTGCCCGCGCGCTCGGCGAGGGCGATGATGGTCGACCGCGCGGCCTCGGCCGGATCGCCGAGAATCACCTCGCCGACCCTGCGCAAAGCCTCCGGCAAACCGGGTAGCTCTGTTTCGATGCGCCCGAGCGCTCCTGAAGTCACGAATATTCCTTCCGAATACCCGGTCTTCTGGCGAAAATTATTCTTGCTTATCGGTCACGTCAACCCCCAGACTCGGACCGTGACTGAATCGCTAGTGGTCGGTGTCGATGCCGGCGCCACCTCCACGCGGGTGGCCGTGCACACGCTCACCGGCACGCGGGTCGGGTACGCGCGGGCCGGGGCCGGCAATCCGACCGCGCACGGGCTGGCCAAGGCGGTGGCTGCGGTCGCCGACGCACTGGGCCCGGCGCTCGGGTCTCTCGACGGGGCGCGGGTCGTCGCGTCGGTGGCGGGGGTCGCGGGGCACGTCGAGGAGATGGTGCCCGAGCTGGCGAAGGTCTGGGCCGCGCACGGCATCTCCCACACGCCGCGTTACGTCGATGACGTGACGGTCGGCTACGCCGCCGGCTCGGCCGAGCCCGAAGGGTCGCTGCTGCTGTCGGGCACGGGGGCGGTGGCGGCCAGGATGGCGGGGTTCGAGCCGGCCGCGATCGCCGACGGGCTGGGCTGGCTGCTCGGTGACGCGGGCTCCGGGTTCTGGATCGGGCGGCGGGCGGCCATGGCGGTGATCGAGGCCCTCGACCGGGGCGCGCCCGTGCCGGGCGCGCCCGGCCAGGACCACCCCGACGCCGGAGACGTGCTGGCCGGGCTCGTCGTGTCGCACTTCCTCGGTACGCGACCACCCGACGAGCCGCGAGAGGCCGCCCTGCGCGTCGTACGGCTGGCGCAGGCCGACCCCGTACGCCTGGCCGCCCTGTCGTCGCTGGTCGGCCGGGCCGCCTCGGATGGCGACCCGACGGCGGTCGAGATCGTCCGCGAGGCCGCCGACCACCTGATGGCGACCTTGCACAGGGTTCACGTGTCGGGCCCCGTGGTGCTCACGGGCAGCGTGCTGACCAGCGAAGGGCCGATCCGTCAGACCGTCGTCGAGCTGCTGGCGGGCGAGACGGTGACCACGGCGGGCGACGCGGCGGGCGCGGCGGCCTGGCTGGCGGCCCGCGAGGTGCTGTCGGAGGCCGACGCCAGGGCCCGGCACGCCACCTTCACGACCGCCGCCTGACGCACCCGCCGCCCGACGCGCCCGCCTCGGGACGCGCCCGCCTTCGGACACGACTGCCGCTGACCGGGCGAGGGTTACGGAAGGTCACCCGCACGGTCGACGATGCCACGGGCCTCCTGCACCCATGCGGCCATCACCTCGCCTCCGGCGGCCTGAGAGGTACGCTCGCCGTCCCCGAGGGCGAGTCTCCGGCCTCCGAGGTACGCGTAGGTCTCCGGGTCGACGATGATCTCGTGGCGGGTTCCGTCCGGGCTGTCCAGGTAGATTCCGACGCCTTCCCGGTCCGCCAGATCCCGTACGTTCTCCTCCAGCCCGACGCCTTCCAGCTCGGAGACGACGGTGTAGAGGGCGGCGCGCAGGCGGGGCGGAGGGGCGCCATCCTGGAGGATCTGTTGCACCTGCTGGAACAGCGTCCGCGCGGCCGGCAGGTCAGGGCGGTCCGCACCGTTCTGCCGCAGCCGCTCCTTCAGCGCGGCCGGATCCAGGGGAAGGGAACTCAGGTAGGCCGGGGCCCATCGCTGGCCCGTGGAGTTCTCGACGGGGCCGGCGGTGACGGGGCCGACGGGAGGGGCGCCCTTGTCCGCGTCCGCGCTGGTGTGACGGATTGCCATCTTCGCGCCGTCACCCCGCTGCCAGCGTTCGTGCGTCTGCGTCTCGCCCGCCTCCTGCGTCCCCTCCTTGCCGGGGACGTAGATCCGTGACTTGGTGTAGAGCCACTGGTCGGCGCGCGGATAGGTGTCCGTCGTCCGCGCGGATGCCGCCGTGGCGCGTTCTGCCAGGTGTTCCACGCCGGCCACCGGAACCCACGCGGGAGCACTGGCGGTCGCCGCCGGAATGTCGGCGCCGTCGAAACTCTGCACGACCGTGATGCCGAGGGCCAGCGTCAGGCCGACGGCACCGGCACCTGCCAGGCGCAGTGTCATGCGCCGTGTCATGCGCCGTGTCATGCGTCTGGGCCGCCGAGCGGGGGAGGGGGACGTCATCGCGGCGAGCAGGCGCCCCCGAGCGGCGTACAGGGTGTCGGGATCGCTCTGCCGCACCTCGGAACGCAGGTCCCGGACCAGGTCAACGTCATTCATGGGGTCTCCTCCCGCACATCGATCGGGTTGACGCCGCCCAGAGCCTTGGCGACCTTGCGGCGGGCGCGCGACAGGCGCGAGCGCACGGTGCCGATGGGCACGCCCAGCGCCTGTGCCGTCTCCTCATAGGTCAGGTCGCCCCAGGCGATCAGCAGCAGCACGTCGCGCTCACCGCGTCCCAGCCTCGCCAGCGCGTCGGCGATCCGCTTCCGCGTGGCCGAGGCGGAGACCCTGGCCACGACCTGCTCGTCGAACGCCACCGCGACAGGGTCCTCACCGGTACGGGCCAGCGCCCGGTAACCGCGGACCTCCGCCCGCCGGTGGCTGCCGATGACGTTCGTGAGGATGCCGTACAGCCAGGGCAGCGCCTCCCCGCGGCTGAGGTCGTAGTGGTGCCGTTTCTCGAAGGCCCTCGTGAACGTCTCGGCCACCACGTCTTCCGCGGGTTCGGGGCCGAGCCGCCGGACGACGTAGCGGTGCAGCTCGGCGGCGTGCCGGTCGAACAGCTCCGCGAAGCGCTCAGGAGCGCGCAGCGAGGTCGCGATGATCGAGGAGTCGTCTCGCTGATCTGCCCGCAGGACGCCGCCGGATGTCGGCGTCGGTACGGGCGTCGGAGGATCAGCCAAGACGATCTCCTGTTCCAGGATGGTTCTCACGACGGTACTTAGCCGAACCGCCGCGGGAAGTTCCCGCCGGGAGACCCGGGCGGAGCGTGATCCTGGCGGACGTCGTCCGTGACCCCTGGAGACGGTGGGCCGTTCCGTGGCTTCGCGCCCGGGCAGCCGGCCACGACGCCACGGAACGGATCAGGCCCCGAGCTCGTCCCGCAGCCGGCGAGCGGCGGTCACCACGTTGGCCAGGGACGCCTCGACCTGCTCGTACGTACGCGTCTTCAGCCCGCAGTCCGGGTTCACCCAGACCCGCTCCACCGGCAGAGCCGCCACCGTCCGCCGCACCAGCGACTCGACCTCCTCGGCCGAGGGCACCCGAGGCGAGTGGATGTCGTAGACGCCGGGCCCGAGCCCTCGCCCGAACGCCGACACCGCCCCCAGGATCCGCGCCCCCGAGCGGGCCGACTCGATCGTGGTGACGTCCGCGTCCAGGCCGTCGATGGCGTCCAGGATCTGGTCGGCGTCGGAATAGCACAGGTGCGTGTGGATCTGGGTACGGTCACCGGCCCCCGAGGTGGCTCGCCGGTAGGCCGCCACCGCCCACTCCAGGTAGTCGGCCTGGGCGGCGCGGCGCAGGGGCAGCAGTTCGCGCAGCGCGGGCTCGTCCACCTGGATGATCGACACCCCGGCCGCCTCCAGGTCCCGCACCTCCTGCCGGACGGCGTCGGCCACCTGGAGGACGACGTCCCGCAGCGGCAGGTCGTCGCGGACGAACGACCAGGCCACGATCGTGACCGGCCCGGTGAGCATGCCCTTGACCGGCTTGTCCGTGAGTGACTGCGCGTGGGCGGCCCAGCGCGCCGTGATCGGCGAGGGACGGGAGACGTCGCCGTACAGGATCGGCGGGCGGGTGCAGCGCGACCCGTACGACTGCACCCAGCCCAGCCTGGTGACCGCGAACCCGTCGAGGTGCTCGGCGAAGTACTGCACCATGTCGTTGCGCTCGGGCTCGCCGTGCACCAGGACGTCGAGGCCGAGGCGTTCCTGGAGCCGGATCACCCGTTCGATCTCGGCCTCGACCCGGTGCTCGTAGCCGGCCTGCGACAGCGTGCCGGACGCGACCGCCGCGCGGGCCGCGCGCAGCTCGCCGGTCTGCGGGAAGGAGCCGATCGTGGTGACCGGCAGCGGGGGCAGGCTCAGGTGCTCGGCCTGGGCGGCGGCGCGCACCGCGTACGGGCTGCGCTCCCCGGCCACGACCGGCCCCGGCAGCGCCACCGACGGCCGCCCGACCGGCACGTCGCCCCCGAACCCGTCGCCCTCGAACCCAGCGACCTCCGAGTCAGTGCCCCCGAACCCGGCGACCTCCGAGCCAGTGACCTCGTACCCGGCGTTCTCGAAACCGGGGCTCAGGAAGTCGGCCCCGGCCAGCGCCACCACCTCGGCCACCTTCTCCTCGGCGAACGCCAGCCGCGCCCGCACCCCCGGCTCCAGCTCCGGTTCGGCCGCCACGGAGTAGGGCACGTGCTGCAGCGAGCACGAGGTGCTCACCACGACCCGCGAGGCCCGTACGGCGGCGAGTGCGGCCAGCGCGCGCCCGGGAGAGGTCCGCCACACGTCCCGGCCGGACACCACCCCCGCCACCACGGTCTTCCCGGTCAGGTCGGTCTCCGGCACCGGCCCCCGCACCAGGTCGAGCCCGATGGCCTCCACCGGCGTGCCCGCCAGCACCGGCAGCGCCTCGCCGAGCGAGCCGAAGTACGACGCCACGAACAACCCGGGCCGCGCCCCCATCGAGCCCAGCCGCTCGTAGGCCGTCCGGACGGCGGCCAGCTCCGACGCCGTCCGGTCGCCCACGAGGGCGGGCTCGTCGAGCTGCACCCACGCCACGCCCTCGGCGGCCAGCGCGGACAGCAGCTCCGCGTAGCAGCCCAGCACCTCGTCCAGCCGGTCCAGGGCCGAGCCCAGCAGCAGGTACGTCACCGGCCCCAGCACGACCGGCCGCGTCTCGTACCCCAGCGCCCGCGCCTCCCGCACCTCGCCCAGCGGCTTGCCCGCGTCCAGCCGGAACTCGGTCTCGGGCCCGATCTCCGGCACGAGGTAGTGGTAGTTGGTGTCGAACCACTTCGTCATCCGCAGCGGCGCCCGCCCTTCCGTGCCCCTGGCCATCGCGAAGTAGGGGTCGGCGGCGTCCCGATAGCGCGAGGGCACGGCCCCGAGCAGCACCGAGGTGTCGAGCACCTGGTCGTACACCGAGAACGTGTTCGACGGCAGCCCCTCCAGCCCCAGCTCGGCCAGCCTCCGCCAGGTCCGCGCGCGCAGCTCCGCGCCCACCCGCTCCAGCTCCGCCCGGGTCGAGCGCCCGTCCCAGTACGCCTCCAGCGCCCGCTTCAGCTCCCTGTCCGGCCCGATCCGCGGATATCCGAGCACGGTGGACGTGGGGAATGAGGACATCTTCTTCGACTCCCTTGTGAACCCTTGTGATCCGTCAGGTCGTTGGAATGGTGCCGACGACCCACGGGGTCATGCACCATGTATTGGTGCTGCTTATGCTTCGGGAGATCCACTGCTTCACGCGGGTCGCGGAACGGCTGAGCTTCTCGGCCGCCGCCGCCGACCTCGGGATGTCCCAGCCCGCCATGAGCCAGGCCATCACCCGGCTCGAACGCGCCACCGGCACCCGGCTCTTCGAACGCTCCGCCCGCGAGGTGCGGCTCACGGCGGAGGGCAGGGCGCTGCTGGCGTACGCGGAGCAGGTGATCGAGTCGGTCGAGGCGTTCACCGCGGAGTCGGCCCGGCTGGCCCGGCCGATCATTCATCTGGCTTATCCACCGCTCGTGGGCGCGCTGGCGGCGCGGATCGTCAGGCGGCTGGCGGGCCGCACCCCGGCCATCGGGGTGGAGCTGCACGCGGCCGGGCGGGCCGCGGCGGGGCGGGCGCTGGCCGGCGGGCAGGCGTCGAGAGGCGGCGCGGGCGCTGGCCGACGGGGAGGTGTCGGCGGCGATCCTGGCCACGCCCGCGCCCGCGCGGTTCGTCACGGCGGCCAGGTTCCACGTCACCGTCGACCACCTGGCCGTCCCCGCCGGGCACCGGCTGGCGTCAAGGGCCCGGGTCGCGGCGGCGGAGCTGGCCGGTCAGGTGCTCATCACACCGTCCGGCCGCCCCTGGCCCGGCCTGCCCGGCCGCGCCCGCCTGGTGGCCGACGACGACTTCACCGCCGCTCTCGACCTGGTGGCGGCGGGCGCGGGCCTGCTGCCCATCCCGCAGCTCCTGGTGCGCACGATCAGGCGGGACGACCTCCGCTTCGTCCCCCTGGAGGCGGGTGACCTGCGCATCACGTACGCGCTGGCGTGGTCGAGGGAGCGCGTCACCCCGGAGCTGATAGCCCTGGTGCAGGCCGTGCAGGACGCCCTCTGGACGAGGTGACCACCGGCCCGCGGGCGCGGTCGGGCGCGATCAGGCCACGGGCAGGTTCTTCAGCGCCTCCCGCCGGCTGAGCCCGGTGAGGCCCTTGGCCTTCACGTAGCGGATCACCTCTTCGGGCCTGGTCTTGGCGTATTCGCGTAACGCCCACCCGATGGCCTTGCGGGCGAAGAAGTCGTTGTCGGACAGGCTGGGCTCGATGCACGCGTACAGCAGGGCCGTGTCCGTGCGGGACTTGAACCGGTTCTGGCACAGGATGGCCGTGCGCCGCTTCCACAGGTCGTCGTCGTGCGCCCACTCCAGCATGAGCGGCCGCATCGAGTCGGGGTAGGCGGCCAGCAGCCCGCCGATCCGGTGCGTGGCCAGCTCGTCGACCAGGTCCCACCACGCCCCTGAGACGATCATCTCCTCGTACATGGGGATGGTGTAGAGGGTCTGGAACTCCCGGTAGAGGTGGTAGCCCGACAGCTCGACGGCGGCGTAGCGCTCCTCGCGGTATTCGGCCTCCCGCCACAGCGACAGCACCGCCCGCCGCCACTCCGGGGCGCTGTCCAGCCGGTGCTCGGCGAACACCTTCCGCAGCGCGGCCCGCCGGGGCACCGCCTGTACGCCCAGGAACGGCATGTCCGACCTCATGTAGGCGCGCATCGTCTCGGCCTTGCCGGGCGCGGCCGCGTCCTGCAGTGCCAGTCGCACCGCTTTGCCGAGGCTCATCCTTGCTGGGTGGTGCGTTCGCCGGTGGCGAGCCCGTCGAAGAGCACGGTGATGTAGTGCTCTGCCAGCCCGGCCGTGTTGAGTCTGCCGCCGGGACGGAACCAGCGCACCGCCACCCAGATGGTGTCGCGGATCATCCGGTAGGTCAGCTTCGGGTCGACGTCGGGCCTGAACTGCCCGGCCGCCTGCCCCGCCTTGATCTGCGTGACCCAGATCTGCTCGACCTCGTCCTCGGCCTTGACCAGGTAGTTGAAGCGCTCGAACTGCCGCAGGTAGTTCCAGTCGTTCTGCATCACCGTGATGGCGGCGCGGTGGGGCTCGAGCGTGCCGAAGCCGATGCGGACCATCTCGGAGAGCACGGTGCGCGGGTCGGAGCCCGTGTCGAGCGCGGCGCGGTAGCGGGCGATGAGGTCGTCGAGGAAGGTGGACAGCACCTCGTCGACGATCGTCTCCTTGGAGTCGAAGTGGTGGTAGAGACTTCCGGAGAGAATGCCCGCTTCGTCGGCGATCTCACGTACTGTCGTGGCCTGGAAGCCCTTGCGCGCGAAGAGCTCCGCGGCGAGCTTGACGAGGTGGTCACGGCGCTCGGACGCCGACCCCGATGAGGTGGCGCGCTGGCGCTTCGCCGGAGTCGTGGCGGTGCCGGAGTTCTTTCGCGTGGTCACTACACCATTATGGGCCCTCAGACAATCGCTTGTTCACGTTACAGGCCCAGCTCGTGCGGCATTCCCGGCTATACCAAGCGCTTGCTACGATTCGAGGATGAGTGAGGCGTACATCGTCGGCGCCGTCCGCACCCCCGTCGGGCGCAGGAACGGCGGCCTGGCCGGAGCCCACCCCGCCGACCTCGGCGCGCACGTGCTCAAGGAGCTGATGCGCGGGGCCGGCGCCGACCCGTCGGCCGTCGAGGACGTGATCTTCGGCTGCGTGGACACGATCGGCCCGCAGGCGGGCGACGTCGCGCGTACGTGCTGGCTGGCGGCCGGGCTGCCCGAGGAGGTGCCGGGCGTCACGATCGACCGCCAGTGCGGCTCCTCCCAGCAGGCCCTGCACTTCGCCGCCCAGGCCGTGCTCTCCGGCACGAACGACCTGGTGGTGGCCGGGGGAGTGCAGAACATGAGCATGGTCCCCATCTCCTCCGCGATGCTCGCGGGCCGCCCCCTCGGCCACGAGACCCCGTTCGCGGGCTCCAAGGGCTGGACCGAGCGGTACGGCACGCGGGAGGTCTCCCAGTTCGCCGGTGCCGAGCTGATCGCCACCCGGTGGGGCGTCACGCGCGAGGAGATGGAGCGGTACGCGTACGAGTCGCACCGGCGGGCCCTGCACGCCATCGACGCCGGACATTTCCACCGCGAGATCGTCCCCTACGAGGGCGCCGCCACCGACGAGGGCCCGCGCAGGGACACCACGCCGGAGAAGATGGCCGCGCTCCGGCCCCTCACGCCGGGGGGCCGCCTGACCGCCGCCCTGGCCTCCCAGATCTCCGACGGCGCCGCGGCGCTGCTGATCGCCTCGCCCCGCGCCGTACGCGAGCACGGCCTGACGCCGCGAGCCCGCGTGCACCACCTGTCGGCGCGCGGCGGCGACCCGATCATGATGCTCTCGGCCCCGATCCCGGCCACCGCTCACGCGCTCGGCCTGACCGGCATGTCCATCGGGGACTTCGACGTCATCGAGGTCAACGAGGCGTTCGCGTCGGTCGTCCTGGCCTGGCTCAAGGAGACCGGCGCCGACCCGGCCAGGGTGAACCCGAACGGCGGCGCCATCGCGCTGGGCCACCCCCTCGGCGCGACCGGCGCGGTGCTGGCGGTCAAGCTGCTGCACGAGCTGGAGCGGACCGGCGGCAGGTACGGCCTGCAGACCATGTGCGAGGGCGGCGGACAGGCGAACGTCACCGTCATCGAGCGCCTCTAAGGGCCCTGCCGGCGACGGGATTCGGTGTCGGGGCGTCCGTCGCCGCCCGAGAACAGTGGCACCCCGAAAAGACCCGCACGCACAATGACGAGGTCACCGTGCACGCGGGCCTGGGGGCTCCCGGTCAGTCGCAGTGGACGTTCTCCTTCCTCGTGGTGGCCAATTTGCTGTCGCCCTTGATGGAGCCGAACACGGTGATGCACTCGCCCCGGGCGGCGACATAAACCGGACCCGCGTAGTACTTGTAGGTGCCGACCTCGGAATCGGCCCAGTTGTCAGCGCCGGCCACCTTGATCCGCGCCGACTTGAGCGCGGACCGGCCGTAGTTCGAGCCGGTGCCGTAGGCGAGCGCGCAGTTCTTCCCGGTGCTGCCGTTCCATCGGACCTCAAGGGTGCCGTACTTCATGCCGTGGAGCGAGATGCTGTACGTCCCCACAAGGTTGTAGCCGCTGCCACACGGGCCGGCCGCGCTGGCCGGAGTCGCGGCGGCGGAGACGAACAGAGTCGCGAGCATCGCGACGCCCACGGCGGCGGCTGACTTGTGACGAAGGTTCATGTTCTTCCTGTGGTCCTGGGTGGACCGGAGGGCGAGCGCGCCGCCCGTCCCCCGGCGTCCGGTCCGCGCCATAATCACGCCACACGTTGAAAATCCGCTGAAGCCGGGCTGAAACGCGCGCCGTCCCGCGATCAAGCAGAGCCTTGCCCCGAGACGGTGGGTTCCGGCGCGGGAGGCCGCCCAGAAGAACGCGCGGACTTCGTGCGTGGACCAGCGGCGCTGTACGGTGACTGTCCGGGTGAGGCGCGAGGCGGCGGAGTTCCTCACGAAGGGAAGCGGGTTGACGTCAGAAAATGGCTCTAGCAAATAAGAAACTTTCCTATTAGATTTCGGGTCATGCCCCTGAGCGGTGATCTGCTTCGCCTCGCTGACGCAGTCCTCTTCCCCGGTTTCCCTGGACACATGCCCCCCGACTGGCTCCGACGCCGGCTCGGCGACGGGCTGGCCGGCGTCGTGCTGTTCTCCCGCAACATCGCCGACGCGGCGCAGGTGGCCCGGCTGACCGCCGCGCTGCGTGCGGAGAACCCCTCGGTGCTGGTCGGCACCGACGAGGAGTCCGGCGAGGTCACCAGGCTGGAGGTGGCCGGCGGCAGCTCCCGCCCCGGCGGGTACGCGCTCGGCGTCGTGGACGACGTGGACCTCACCGAGTCCCTGGCCAGAGACCTCGGCGGCGACCTGGCCAGAGCGGGCATCACGATCGACTTCGCCCCCTCCGCCGACGTCAACTCCAACCCCGACAACCCGGTCATCGGCCTGCGGGCCTTCGGTGCGGACCCGGTGCTGGTCGCCCGGCACACCCGGGCGTTCGTCCGCGGGCTCCAGTCGGCCGGGGTGGCCGCCTGCGCCAAGCACTTCCCCGGACACGGGGACACCTCGGTGGACTCCCACCACGGGGTGCCGGTCGTGGCCGAGAGCGGGATCGAGGAGGCGCTGCACCCTTTCCGCGAGGCGATCGCGGAGGGCGTCAAGGCCGTCATGACCGGCCATCTCCTGGTGCCCTCGTACGACGCCGAGCGGCCCGCCACGCTCAGCACCAAGGTCCTGACGGGATTGCTGCGGGAGGAGCTCGGGTTCGACGGGATGATCATCACTGACGGCATAGAAATGGCCGCGGTGTCGGGGGCGTACGGGATCGGGGGCGCCTCCGCCCGCGCCATAGCCGCCGGCGCGGACGCGATCTGCGTCGGCGGCGAGAACTTCGACGAGGCCACCGTCATCGGCATCCGCGAGGCGATCGCGGCGGCGGTGGCGGAGGGGCTGCTGCCCGAGGAGCGTCTGGCCGACGCCGCTCGCCGGGTCCGCGAGCTGGCCGCATGGGCCGCCTCCTCGGGCAGCCCTGCACCCGCCGACGGCCGGATCGGCCTGGTCGCGGCCCGGCGGGCGATCAGGGTCACCCGCCGCTCCACCGCGCCCGTACTCCCGCTGATGGGCGTGCCCCACGTGGTGGAGCTGTCCCCGGAGATGAACCTGGCCATCGACAGGAACACCCCGTGGGGCGTCGGCAGGCCGCTGAGCGTTCTGATCCCCGGCACCACCGTCACCCGCCTGACGGTCGCGCAGGCCACCGGCCCCGAGCTGGAGCGCCTGATCATCGAGGCCACAGGTCACCCGCTGGTCGTGGTGGTCAGGGACGTGCACCGCCACGCCTGGCAGTCGGAGGCGCTGCGGCACCTGCTCAGCGCCCGCCCGGACGCCGTGGTGGTCGAGATGGGCCTGCCCGCCCGCTCGGACCTGGGCTCCGTGCACGTCGCCACGTACGGGTCGGCCAGGGTCTGCGGCCAGGCCGCGGCGGAGGTGCTGACCGGTAGTCTCTGAACGTGAACTTCGACGGCGAGGACCTGTCGCACAAGGCGTTGGCAGACCGGCTCCCCCCGGGTGAGACGCACGTCTTCCGCGAGTGCGACCTGACGGAGGCCGACCTGTGGGGCGCCTCGCTGGCCGGGGCCACGTTCGAGTCGTGCGTGCTGGAGCAGACCGACTTCCGCAAGGCCGACCTCGACGGGGCGGTGTTCGGCGGCGGGGGCGGGATGCGCGTCAGGTTCAACGACGCCGACCTCATCGACGTGACGTTCACCGACGTCGACCTGTCGTCTGCGCAGTTCGGCGGGGCGCTGCTGACGGACGCCTCGTTCACGGGCTGCCGCATGATCGGCGCCTCGCTCACCGGCTCGCGGGGCACCGGCTTCAAGGTGTCGCGCTCCAACCTGACGCTGGCCAACCTCGGCGGCTGCTCGCTGCGCGGTGAGGTCGTCGAGGGCGTGCGCTTCGACGACGCCGACCTGTCGGGCTGCGACTTCACCGAGGCCACGCTGAGCGACTGCCGGCTGCGCGGCACCCGGCTGCTCGGCGCCAAGTTCGCCAAGGCCGACCTGCGCGGGGCCGACCTGGGCGAGCCCGACGACGCCAAGCTGCGGGCGTTCGCGGGCGCGATCATCAACCAGGCGCAGGCCAACGCCATCCTCGCCGCCCGCGGCATCACCGTCCTGTAGCCCTCGCTCAGCCCGCGGGCCGGGGGAGCCGGGCCAGGGCGGTCTCCGCCTCGGCCATGACACGTTCGATCAGCTCCCGGCACGACGGCAGGTCGTCGAGCACCCCGACCACCTGCCCCGAGGCCATCACCCCCAGATCCACCCGCCCGTCCACCATGGCCGCCCGCAGCAGCACCGGCGTGTTGGCCGCCTGCAGCACCTGCGCCCACGTCAGCTCGCGCCCGCGCCGCATCCGCCGCCCCTCCCGGAGCATCGCCCGCCACGACAGCCCCGACAGCCGCCTGAAGCGGGTGCCGTTCACCACCGCCCGCAGCAGCCGCGCGCGTTCGAGCGAGGCCACGAACGGCGTGTCCAGCACCCGGTGCGGCACGCCGTCCACGGACGTGGTCACCACCGTCTCCCGCGCCGCCAGGTAGAACTTCTTCACCTCGTCGGGCACCGGCGAGTCCTCGGTCAGCAGGAATCGGGTGCCCATGGCGATCCCGCAGGCCCCGTACGCCAGCGCCGCCACCAGCCCCCGCCCGTCGAAGAACCCTCCTGCCGCGATCACCGGGATGTCCACCGCGTCCACGACCTGCGGCAGCAGCAGCGTGGTGGCCACGGGACCGGTGTGCCCGCCGCCCTCGCCACCCTGGACGACGACCGCGTCCGCGCCCCACCCGGCCACCTTCTCCGCGTGCCGGCGCGCGCCCACCGACGGGATCGTCACGACGCCCGCGTCCTTCAGCCGGGCGATCAGCTCCCGGCGCGGCGCCAGCGCGAACGACGCCACCCGCACCCCCTCCCGGACCAGCACCTCCACCCGCTCGGCCGCGTCGTCGGCGTCGGCGCGGAGGTTCACCCCGAAGGGCGCGTCGGTACGCTCCTTCACCCGCCGGATCGCCGCCGTCATCTCCGGCACCGACATGGTGGCCGCGCCGATGACGCCCAGGCCGCCCGCCAGGGACACGGCCGCCGCCAGCCGGGCGCCCGCGACGTACCCCATGCCGGTCTGCACGATCGGGTGCCGGCAGCCGACCAGCGACGTCAGCGCGGTCCTCACGCGGGCACCTCCCGGTCGCGCAGGCGGCCGGGGTCGAGCCGGTCCAGCACGCGCAGTTCCTCGATGGTCGGCTCCCGCGTCCGGGCGACATTTCCCGACATGCCGTGCAGGTCGAACCCCGTCGCCGCCGCCACGTCGGCCACGCTCACCCCGGGATGCACCGACACCAGCCGCATCGCCCCGTCAGGCGCCCCGAAGTCCAGCACGGCCAGGTTCGTCACCACCCGCCGCAGCTCGAACGCGCCCCGATCGGTGCCGAGCCCGCTGACCATGTCGACGGCGGGCACGAAGACCCGCCTCGAATGGCGGGGGATCCAGTAGCTCGTCGGGTCGCAGCGCGTGTTCCCAGGGGCGCCGCGTACGCCCAGGAGCTGCGCCGTGGGCCGGGCCCAGTCGCCGACGCACGAGATGTTCGTGTTGCCGTACCGGTCGATCTGGCTCGCCCCGAGCATGACGTGCCGCCGACCGTTCAGCACCAGCCACAGGTGCTCCCTGAACGGCAGCCACCCCTCCACCTCCCGCGGCGCCTCGCCCAGCGCGGGCACGTCGCCGGTGAGCAGGCAGACGCCGTCGTGCGTGAGCAGCAGCGGCTCGAACGTCAGCCGCGCCAGCCGCGCCGCCAGCACCGTGATCGCCCCGCCGATCCCGGCCGCGAGGATCTCCCCGTCGCCCCTGAACGCCTCCGCGCACGCCACCACGCAAACGTCAGCCCTGCTCACGGGAGTCCTCCACATAGCGCCGCTGCGCCTCCTCGTCGCGCCCGTAGTCGGGCTCGCACGAGGTGAACCCGGCGCCGCCCGGCGCCTCCACCACGCCCGCCACCATCGACCGGCTGATCAGCAACGACTGCACGGGCCCGCCCTTGAGCAGGTCGGCGGTGTCCACCACCCGCTCGCACGAGACGTAACACCGCGCGGCCGCCTTGGCGTAGAGGTCGTCGAAGTACGGATCGGGCCCCAGGTACTGGGCGTTGCCCAGCGCGTCGGCCCGGTTCAGGTGCACCAGCGCCACGTCCGCGGTCAGCGCCGGCACCGCCACCAGCTCCTCGCCGTCCGCGTACGGCGAGCGCACCGTGCGCAGCTCAGGATTGACCCGCAGCACGTCGGACCCCATCCCCGCCCGCGTCGGCAGGAACGGCAGCCGGTGCGCCCCCGCCAGCAGCCCGAACATGAACATGCCCTCGTCGTACTCGGTGAACTCGATCTCCCCTGCCTGGCGGGCGCGCCGGAAGTTGGGCTCCAGGGGGATGGAGTCGAGCGTGACGAACGGGGCCACGACCCTGCGCACCTTCCCGGCCGCGCACAGCAGGCCGACGTCGGGGCCGCCGTACGAGACGATCGTGAGGTCGCGTACGGGGGAGCGCAGCAGGGCGCCGACGAGGGCCATGGGCTTGCGGCGCGAGCCCCACCCGCCGATGCCCACCGTCATGCCGCTCTCCACGGACGCGGCCACCTGCCCGGCCGTCATCAGCTTGCTCACGTGAACCGCTCCCGGTGCCGGTCGCCGATGCCCATGAGGTTCAGCTCGAAGGTGAAGCCCTGCTCGAAGCGGTAGCTGCGGTTGACGTCGACCGGGTCGATGCCGTTGAGCGACTCCTTGGCGCGGCGGATGACGTACGGGTCCTTGGCCGCGATCTGCCCGGCCACCTCCATCGCCGCCTCGCGCAGCCTGTCGCGCGGCACCACCGCCAGCACCGACCCGAACGCGTGCAGCTCGGCCGCGGTCGCGTTCCTGCACGTGTAGACCATGGCGCGCACCAGGTGCCGGGGCACCAGCCTGGCCAGGTGCGTGGCCGCCCCCAGCGCGCCGCGGTCCACCTCGGGCAGGCCGAAGTACGCGTCCTCGCCGGCCACGACCACGTCCGCGTTCCCCACCAGGCCGATCCCGCCGCCCAGGCAGTGCCCGTGCACGGCGGCCACCACCGGGACGGCGCACTCGTACACGGCCGCGAACGCCGCGTAACACGCCCGGTTGGCCCCGACCAGCGCGGTGAAGCCCTCGGTGTCACGCATCTCCTTGATGTCCACCCCGGCGTTGAACCCGCGTCCCTCGGCCCGCAGCACGACCACCCTGGTCACGGGGTCGTCCCCGGCGGCGCGTACGGCCCGGGCCAGCTCCTCCCAGGCCCGCACGGGCAACGCGTTCACCGGCGGCACGTCCACCACCACCTCGGCGACGGGCCCACCCAGCAGCGAGATCCCCATCCACTCTCCCTTACCTAACGCTTGCTTGGTACGGTAGCATCCGTGACCGTCACTTACGACTACACGGGTAAGTCCGTCCTGGTGACCGGCGGGACCAGGGGCATCGGCGCGGGCATCGCCGCGGCCTTCCGCGCGGCGGGCGCCGAGGTCACCGTCTGCGCCCGCACCGCACCCGAGCCACGCGGCGCAGGCGCGCACGGCTCCGCTCGGGCGGGCGTGGGTCCTCCCGGAAACGGCTTCGCCCAGGCGGAGGTGGGTGTGCCAGGGGGCGGTGGGCGTCGACTGGCGCAGGCGGGCGTCCGGTTCGTGCGGGCGGACGTCCGGGTGCCGGAGGACGTCGAACGCCTGCTCGCCGGATTCGACCGCCTCGACGTCGTGGTGAACAACGCGGGCGGCTCGCCCCCCGCGCCCCTGGAGGGCACCTCGCCGCGCCTGCACGCCCGCGTCATCGAACTCAACCTCACGGCCCCGCTGCTGGTCTCGCAGCGCGCGTACCCGCTGCTGGCCGCCTCGGGCGGGGCCGTCATCATGATCGGCAGCGCGAGCGGCGCCCGCCCCTCGCCCGGCACCTCCGCGTACGGCGCCGCCAAGGCCGGCCTGCACCACCTGGCCCGCTGCCTGGCCGCCGAGTGGGCCCCGCGAGTACGCGTCAACACGGTCGTCGTGGGCCTGGCCACGACCCTCGACACACCCGCCTTCGACAACCCCGCATTCGACACGCCCGCCGTCGACACGCCTGCCCCTGGCACATCGGGCCCCGGCGCATCCGGCTACGGAACGCCCGCCCGTGAGGCGTCCGCCCGTGACGCGTCCGGCCACTACGGGGGGCGCTCCGATCTGGACGGGCGGGCCATCCCGGCGGGCCGGATGGCCACCCCTGCCGACGTGGCGCGGGCGTGCCTGTGGCTGGCCGCGCCCGGCTATGTGACCGGGGCCGAGGTGCGGGTGGACGGCGGCGGCGAGATCCCCGCCTGGCGACATCTGGTTTCTGGCGACATTTCCTGATATCTCTGCTTGATCCTTCCTGCTTGATCCTTCCGGGAGGTCTGTGTGGGAATCTGTGCCGGCCGAGTGGTGGTCGTGACGGGCGCCGGTCGCGGCATCGGCAGGGAACACGCGCTGGAGTTCGCCCGGCAGGGCGCCCGCGTCGTGGTCAACGACCTCGGCACCGGCCCCGGCGGCGACGGCGGCTCGCCCGGCCCCGCCCTGGCGGTGGCCGAGGAGATCCGCGGGTTCGGCGGCCAGGCGGTGGCCAGCAACGACGACGTCGCCGACTGGGACGGGGCGGCGCGGCTGGTCAAGACGGCCGTCAGCGCGTACGGCAGGCTCGACGTACTGGTCAACAACGCGGGGTTCGTCCGGGACCGGATGCTGGTCTCGATGACCGAGCAGGACTGGGACGACGTCGTACGCGTCCACCTCAAGGGACACTTCGCCCCGCTGCGGCACGCGGCGGCGTACTGGCGGGAGAGGTCCAAGGCCGGGGACCGGGTCAGCGGCCGGGTGATCAACACCTCGTCGGGCGCGGGCCTGCTCGGGAGCGTCGGGCAGGCCAACTACGCGGCGGCCAAGGCGGGCATCGCCGCTCTCACCCAGGTGGCGGCGGCCGAGCTGGGCCGGTACGGCGTCACGGTGAACGCCATCGCGCCCGCCGCCCGTACCCGGATGACGGAGGAGGTGTTCGCCGGCGCCATGGCCAGGCCGGAGTCCGGGTTCGACGCCATGCACCCCGCCAACGTGGCCCCGCTCGTGGTGTGGCTCGGCTCGGCGGAGTCGGGGCACGTCACGGGGCGGATGTTCGAGGTGGAGGGCGGTGTCGTCTCGGTGGCCACCGGCTGGCGCCACGGCCCGGCGGTGGACTGCGGCGCCCGCTGGTCGCCCGCTGACCTCGGCCCCGCACTCACCGCCCTCCTCTCCTCCGCCCCGCCCCCTGAACCGGTCTACGGCACGTCCCCACAGCCGGGCTGAGGTTCTCCGGGAGGAAGCGGCGGCCCTACGTGGCGCGGGCGGCTCTCAAGGGAGCCTGCGGGGGTCAGCGCATGGCGGAGCGGGCGGTGGGGTGCAGGCGGAGGCGCTGCGGGGCGGCGGTGAGGCGGGACGCGAGCATGGGCAGGGGCACCTCGCGTTCGTCCGCCGCCCGTTCGAACCGTGCGAACCACACGAACACGTTCACCCCGGTCCGTACGGGCAGCCGCGGAAAGGTGTTCTCCGAGTGCTCGCTCTCCAGGCAGGCGACCGGCGCCACCCCGGCCGCGGCGAGCACCGGCGCGGCCTCGCGGGCGAAGAACGCGGCGAAGTCGTCGCCCGCGACGTGGTAGATCGTGGCGACGTAGAGTGACGAGGGCGGTTCTCCCGCGCCTGCGGGCGGGCGTTCCCCAGAGAGTGGCTCGGGCCCGGCGGGGTGCAGCAGGAGCACGTCGTCCGAGTCCAGCATCGTGGCGTTGGCCGCCTCACCGTGGGCCTGCCACACCGGCCCGCCGTAGAAGGCCGCCAGCGACTCCCGCCGCGCCTCCATGTCGGGGAAGGCCCGCAGCCAGGGAAAGGTGTCGGGCTCCCCGGCCTCCCGGAACGTGCCCGTCACCCGCATGCCCACGGCTTCCTGCGTCTCGATGAACTCCCGCTCGAACAGGGAGATCAGTGTGTCCCGCCGCCCAGGACGCATCTGGTAGCGGCGTAGCTCGTAGATCATGTGGCGGACACTAGGCCCTGGTCACTGACACCCCTTGTCAGCGTATTGGCCGAACAATGTTCTGATCACTCACAGCTATCAAACGACCACGTGAGGTTATATGCTCGCTCTGACCTTGATCCCCTGAGGTCAAAGAAGGTCAACGGGGATGGTGGTGTGCCCTGGGCCCTGGCCCACCGCCGTTCCTGCGGGCTTGTTCCACTGGCGAAGGAGCAGATGTGATCAAAAGACTGTGCGCCGCCGCGGCCGTGCTGGCAGCGGTCGCCGGCGGCACGCTGCTTGCAGTCCCCGCTCACGCTGACGACGACTGGGCCGGTCCCTGGGGCGGTGGCAACTGGTCGGCCAACCGGAGCGACAACAGCGACTCGACCCAGTCGGGCAACAACTTCGGCGACGTCTTCGGCCGCAACCACGGCCAGGGGTTCTCGACCAACGTCAACAACGTCAACGGCTTCGCCCCGACCGCCACCAACGGCGGGATCACGGTGACGTACATCTTCCACTGACCGGCTGACGTCCGGGAAAACAGCACTCTGAAAGGACATCGAGATGATGAAGAAGCTCTGCGTGACGGGTGTCATCGCCGCCGCGGCCGGGGTGACCCTGCTGTCCGTCCCCGCGTACGCCGACACGAACGCGGGCAACTCCAGCCACAATGCCCACTCCTCGCAGTCGGGCAACAACTTCGGCAACGTCGTCAGCACCAACCTGAGTGGCGGCCACGGCGCGACCAGCGTCAACAACGTCAACGGCAACGCCGTGATCGGCACCAACGGTAGCGACGTGGTCGTCGACGACGTCGTCGACTGATTCGGGGGCCACGCCGCGGGACGGCATGACGCGGTGTGTCCGGAGTAGGTGCGAGCCGGGTCGGATTTGGCCCGGCTCGCGCCGTATTAGCATCCGTGCGTGACTATCTGTGCTTATGCCACGTCTGCGGGGGCTGACGACGACGAGATCGCCCCGGTTCTGGCCGCCTGGCGGGAGGTCGGCATCGAGGGGCGCGCCGAGCGCTGGGACGACCCTGGTGTCGACTGGAGCGCGTACGACGCCGTCGTCATCCGCTCGGTGTGGGACTACGTGCCCAGGCGGGAGGAGTTCCTGGCGTGGGCGCGTGGGGCGGAGTCCGTCACGCGGCTGCTGAACTCCCGCGCCGTGCTCGAGTCCAACACCGACAAGACGTACCTGCGTGACCTCGACGTGCCGACCGTGCCCACGCACTGGTCGTCGCGTGGGCTGCCGGACTGGCCGGAATACGTGGTCAAGCCGGCCGTCTCCGCCGGGGGCCGCGACACCACCAGGACCACCGACCGCGCCGAGGCCCAGACGCTGGCCGCGGCGCTGGAGGCCGCGGGGCGCACACCGATGGTGCAGCCCTACCTCGACATGGTGGAGTCGGAGGGCGAGACCTCGCTGCTGTACTTCAACGGCCGCTTCAGCCACGCCGTCCGCCGCAACCCCGTGCTGGCCCCCGTGTTGGACACAGGGCAGGCGGCCGGTGAACCCCCGCGGGTCCACACTCGCACCCCAGCCCCGGACCAGGTCGAACTCGCCGAGAAGGTGCTTGTTGCCGTACCCCATGTCCTTCTCTACGCCAGGATCGACCTGGTCCGGCTTCCCGGCGGCGGACCGGCCGTCATCGAGGTGGAGCTGACCGAGCCCTATCTCTTCCTGAACCAGGAGCCGGAGGCTGCGGCGAGGTTCGCGCGGGCCCTGCGCGAGCTGCTGTGATCAGCGGCAGCCCAGCTCGGCGGCCGTCCTCTCGGGATCACACCCCCGGGAGGCGGCCGTTGCGGAAGAGGTCCACGAACTGCTGGTGGTCGTGCCTGGCCTGCGCCCCGTAACGGTGGGCGAAGTCCACCAGCATCGCGACGAACCCCGCCCGGTCGTCGCCGATCACGTGCACGATCGCCTCCTCCGTCGAGAAGTCCACCAGGTCGTGGCTGGACTCGTCGTCGGCCACCGAGTGCATGCGGGCGACCGCCCGGCCCAGGTCCTGCACGATCGAGCGCAGTTCGGCCGGCTCGTTGACGTCGTCCCAGTCGAGGTCGGCCGAGTACGGCGACACCTCGGCCACGAGCTGCCCCACGCCGTTGAGCATGGTGTAACCCAGCCACGGATCGGCGTACGCCTGCAGCGCCCGCTGCGACTCGGCCGTGCGGTGCCCCTGGTGCAGGAAGTAGGAGGTGACCTTCTCGTCGGCGACGTGCCGCGCCACCGCGGGCACCGCCGCCTGCTTCATGTACAGGATGACGTCGTTCTCCAGCGCCTGCGAGCGCCCTTCGAGCAGCAGGTTGTACGACGGCAGCCCCGCCGACCCGATGCCCACGCCCTTGCGCAGCGCCACGTCCTTGATCACGTGCTCGACGGGGTTGACCGTCACGGGCAACGTGGCCAGGTAGTCGTCGAACGCGGCCAGCACGTCCCGCCGGGTCGCCGCGTCCACGGGCTCGCGTCCCTCCATGAGCGCGAAGCGGCGGTCGTAGTCGTCGATCACGGTCTCCACGTCCAGCAGCGCCACGCGGGTGCTGAGCCGGGCGCGCTGGAGCACCCGGTGCAGCACGCCGCTGGTGGTGCCGAGCGTGAGCGACCCGATCGCGTCGTCCCCGCCCGCCGCGACGGCCCCCAGCTCCATCAGGTACGCGCCGGCGAAGTCGGTGACGAGTACGCTGATCGAGTCGTCCGACAGCGCCTTGGCGTAGCCGAGCAGGGCCACGCTGGCGGCGAAGCGCTTGAGGTCCCAGACGTACGGCCCCACGTACGCCTCGTCGAAGTCGTTGACGTTGAAGACCAGCTCGCCGGAGGCGTTCATGTACGTGCCGAAGTTCTCCGCGTGCAGGTCGCCGTGGATCCACACCCGGCTGGTCGGCCCGTCGAGGTAGGAGTCGTCGGCGTACGCCCCGCTGGAGCCGCCCGCCATGTCGGCGTAGAACAGGCAGGCGCTGCCCCGGTAGAAGGCGAAGGGCGAGGCCGCCATCTTCCGGAACTTCCGCCTGAACGCGGCCGGATCGCGCTTGATCGACTCGCCGAACTCCGCCATGAGGACGTCGAGCAAGAAGGAGGAGCGTGTGCCCATGCAGGGGAGACTAGATCCGGATCGCCCTTGCCGCCTACCCTGGTCTTTCCCTGACAGGGGCAGTCAGGGCCCGGGCGCGCTCCGTACGGCGGGCAGCCGGCCCAGCCCGGTCGCGGCCAGCGCGGCGGACAACGTGCCGAGCAACGCGCACTGGACGCAGACCGCAGCCCACTCCACGCCCGCGGGCAGGTTGGTGAGCGCCGGCAGCCGGGCCGCCAGCAGCAGCAGACCGGCCGCCGACAGCGCGAGTGCCCAGGACGCCGAGCGGCGGCGGGCCAGCACCACCGTCGCGCCCACGGCCCACGCCGCGACCACCATTCCCAGGTCCAGCCACATGTAGATCCACTCCGGATCGCGCAGCCCCAGCGCGAGGGCGGCGCCGGGCCAGCCCAGCAGCGCCAGGCCCGCGGCGGCGGGCGCCAGCGCGAGCGTCCACGGGCCGCGCGTCGGCTCGAAGTCGGAGTGGAAGCCCGCCAGGAGCGCGGCCAACGGCAGCAGTACGAGCGCCAGGCGGGTCGCCTCGGTCAGCGGCCCGTCGCCTGAGTACCCGGCCAGGACCATCGGGACCACGAAGTAGACCACCATGGGCGCGGCGCCCAGCAGGGCCGTCACCTTCGCCCAGCGGACATGGCCGCGGACGATCGCCGCGAACGCGACCGCCGAGCAGACCGTCGCGGCCAGGACGGCGATGGACATCAGCCGCTCGAAGGAGAGCGGTTGGCCCGCGGTGAGTTGGTGGTCGGTGCCGCGGGTGAACTGGTGGGCCAGCCCGATGAGCTCGGAGGTGGCGTACATGCTCTGGTGGGCCAGGCCGAGCAGGGCGAGCAGGCGTACGGCGCGGCCCCAGGCGAAGGCCCGCGGGGTCGCGCCCACGCCGCCCAGCCGCACCCGCACCGACAGCGCGAGCACGCTGGCGATCTCGCCCCAGCGAGGGCGCGGGTTCACCTCGTCGGGCACTTCGCCGGACATCTCCGTGAACGCGGACACCATCTCCTCCTCCCGCTCGGCGCGGTAGGAGGCGGGCAGCAGGCGCAGCACCGACCGGTAGCGCTGTTCGAGCAGGCTCATGCGGCGCCTCCGGCGGTCCTGACGCGCAGGCGGGCCGTGGCGGCGTGCGCGGTGGCGGCCAGCCTGGCGGCCTCCTCCTGGAGCGCGCGGGCGCCCTCGTCGGTGAGCCGGTAGTAGCGGCGCAGCCGCCCCTGCTGCACCTCCTCGCGGTCGAGCGCCACCAGACCGGCCGCGGAGAGGCGGTCGAGGACGCCGTAGAGCGTGCCGATCTTGAGCTGGGTGCGCCCCTCGGACAGCCGGTCGACCTCCTGGAGGATGCCGTAGCCGTGGCGCGGCTCGTCCACCAGCGCCGTCAGCGCCAGGAACATGGGCTCCGTCATATTCATGCACCCACCATATCTTGTCTCGCAGGATATTGTTAGGGGTGCTGTGAGGAGACCGAGACCACCTCGCCCGTCATGTACGAGGCGTAGTCGCTGGCCAGGAAGACGATCACGTTGGCCACCTCCCACGGCTCCGCCGAACGCCCGAACGCCTCCTTGGCCGTCAGCTCGGCCAGCAACTCCTCGCTGGTCACCTTGGCGAGGAACGGGTGCACGGCCAGCGACGGCGCCACGGCGTTGACCCGGACCCCGTGCTCGGCCGCCTCCAGCGCGACGCACCTGGTCAGCGCCATCACACCGGCCTTGGCCGCCGCGTAGTGCGCCTGCCCCCGCTGGGCCCGCCAGCCGACGACCGAGGCGTTGTTGACGATGGCGCCGGAGCCCTGGGCGATCATCTGCCGGAGCGCGGCCCTGGTGCAGCGCATGGTGCCGTTCAGGGTGACGTCGATGACCGCGTGCCACTGGTCGTCGGTCATCTCGGACAGGGGGGCCGTACCGCCGAGGCCGGCGTTGTTGACCACCACGTCCAGCCGGCCGTGCGCCTCCACCACCGCGTCGAACAGCGCCAGCACCTGAGGCTCCGACGTCACGTCGCACGGGACGGCCAGCGGTTTGACGCCCGTCAGCTCCGTCAGCGCGTCGGCGGCGGCCGACAGGCGGCGCTCGTGCCGGTCGGAGACGACGATCGTGGCGCCCTCCTCAGCGCAGCGCCTGGCCGTGGCGTAGCCGATGCCCGCTCCCGCGGCGGCCGTGACCAGGGTGACCTTGCCGTCGAGCAGGCCGTGCGCCTTCGGGTACGACGAGGATCTCTGCTGGGGCATCGGCAGGCTCCAATCAGCGGGGGAGTCCCAGGGTGCGCTCGGCGATGATGTTCCGCTGGATCTCGCTGGAACCGGCATAGATCGTGTCGGCCCGGCTGAACAGGTAGAGCCGCCGCAGGGCGTTCGGCTCGCCCACGAGCCCCGCTCTGCCCTGGACGGCCTGCGCCAGCTCGCCCAGCCTGCGGTGCCACTCCGACCAGTACAGCTTGGCGATCGACGCCTCGGGGCCCGGGTCGGGGCGCAGCATCCTGAGCGCGTTGAGGCGCATGATCTCCAGCTCCAGCCACGAGCGTACGAGCCGGTCGCGCAGCACCGGATCCTCGGCCGCGCCGGTCCGCCTGGCGGTCTCGATGACCGCGGCCAGCTCCCGCCGGAAGCCGATCTGCTGCCCGAGCGTGGACGCGCCGCGCTCGTGGCCCAGCGTGGCCATGGCGACCCGCCAGCCCTCGCCGGGCGCGCCGAGGATGTTGCCCGCCGCCGTGCGCGCGCCGTCGAAGAACACCTCGTTGAACTCCGAGGTCCCGGTGAGCTGCACGATCGGCCGGACCTGCACGCCCGGCCGCCGCATGGGCACCAGCAGGTACGACAGCCCGCGATGCCGCCGCGAGCCCTCCTCCGTACGGCACAGGACGAAGCACCAGTCGGCCACGTGCGCCAGCGACGTCCACACCTTCTGGCCGGTGATCACCCATTCGCCGCCTTCGAGGCGGGCCCGCGTCTGGACGTTCGCCAGGTCGGATCCGGCCTCCGGCTCGGAGTAGCCCTGGCACCACAGCTCCTCGCCCCGCTGGATCGGGGGCAGGAACCGGTCCTTCTGCTCGTCGGTGCCGAACTCGAGGATGGTGGGGCCGATCAGGCCCTCGCCGATGTGGCCCACGCGGGCCGGGGCCTCGGCCCTGGCGTACTCCTCGTGGAAGGCGACCTGGTCCTCCAGGGAGGCGGCGCGGCCGCCGTACCGCTCGGGCCAGGCCAGGCACGTCCAGCCGTGCTTGCCGAGATGGCGTTCCCACGCCTGGCGCAGCTCGTGGCCCTCGTGCTCGCGGCCGGGGCCGCCGAGCCCTCGCGCGGCGGCGAATTCGCCGCTCAGGCTCGCCTCCAGCCAGGCGCGCGCCTCCTCACGAAGGGTCAACGAGCCCCCTCGTCGGACGAGCCGTCGAACGAGCCGTAGGCGCCGCGGAAGAACACCAGCGGACCACCCTCCGCGTACGTGTCGAGCTGGAGCACTCGGGCCACCACGATCACGTGGTCGCCCGCCGGGTGCTCGGCCTCGACGGCGCAGTCGATCCAGGCCAGCGCGCCGTCGAGCACGGGGTTGCCGCCGGGCGAGCCGGTCCACTCCAGGCCCGCGAACTTGTCGCCGCCCTTGGCCGCCATCTGCGCGCAGACGGGCTGCTGGTCCTCGGACAGCACGTTCACGGTGACGACCTTGGCGCCGCGCACCTTCGGCCAGCTCGTGCTCGTGTACGCCACGCAGAACGCCACGAGCGGCGGGTCGAGCGAGACCGAGGTGAAGGAGTTGGCGGCCAGGCCGCACGGTTGCCCGTCCAGCGGGTCGACCGCGGTGATCGCCACCACTCCGGTCGCGAACCTGCCGAGCACCTGACGGAAGCGGCGGCTGTCGAGGTGGCCGTTCGGGCTGTGGTGGGATGGGCCCGGCGGCATGGCGGCTCCGTTGCGAATCCTGCGCTGATGGGGCGTCGGAAGGCCGCGACCGCCGTCCGGCGTGATGAGCCGGGCAGCGTGTGTGCTCATGGTCCGCCTCCTCGTCCACCGAATGCGCCTATCATACCAAGCGCTTGCTTGGACGGTAGGACGATCCTCGAAACGCTGTCAAGTCGCCCCCTCCGACCTGCGTTGACAGGTCCGGACGCGCCCGCCTACCGTGACCGATGTGTCCAAGCGCTTGCTTGAATTCCGCGATCGCACCGCCGTCGCCGGGGTCGGCTACACCCCCTTCACCAAGGACTCCGGCGTCAGCACCCTGACCCTGGCCTGTCGCGCCGTGCTCGCCGCCCTGGAGGACGCGGGGCTGGCCCCCGACGACGTGGACGGCCTGGCCACCCACCGGGTGGGCGACTCCGCCCCGCCCACGCTCGTCGGCCCCGCGCTGGGCCTGACGGACCTGGCCTGGCACCTCGACCAGTTCGGCGGCGGCAGCGTCTCGCACGCGGTGGTCGGCCAGGCCGCGCTGGCGGTGGCCGCCGGGATGGCCGAGACCGTCGTCTGCTACCGGGCCGTCAACGCCCGCTCGGAGTTCCGCATGGGCGGCACCGGCCGGGGCGTGCCGGTCAGCCCGGAGACGCAGTACCAGGCCCCGTACGGGTTCGTGGCCCCACCCCAGCAGTACGCCATGTACGCCCGCGCCCACATGCTCCGCTACGGCACCAAGGAGGAGCACTTCGGCCGGCTCGCGGTGACCCAGCGCGCCAACGCCGCCAAGAACCCGCGCGCCCTCATGCGCGCCCCGATCACCCTGGACGACTACCTGGCCAGCCGGTGGATCGCCGAGCCGTTCCGCCTCCTGGACTGCTGCCTGGAGACCGACGGGGCCTGCGCCGTGGTCGTCACCACCGCCGAACGCGCCCGCTCGCTGCGCCGCCCGCCCGTCCTCGTCTCGGCCGCGGCCTGGGGCGGCGGCACCTCTCATCTCTCCGGTCCCGGCGGTCCTTCCTGGACCGGCCCCGATCCCACCGTGACCGCCGCCGCCGCACTGGCCCCGCGCCTGTACGCCCAGGCCGGGCTCGGGCCCGCCGACATCGACGTGGCCGAGCTGTACGACTGCTTCACGTACTCGGTGATCGTCCAGCTCGAGGACTACGGGTTCTGCGCCAAGGGGGAGGGCGGCCCGTACGTGGACTCGGGGGCCACCGCGCTCGACGGCCCGCTGCCGGTCAACACGCACGGGGGCTTCCTGTCCGAGGGGTACGTGCACGGGATCAACCACCTCGCCGAGGCGGTCTCCCAGCTCCGGGGCGAGGCCGGGGACCGGCAGGTGCCGGGGGCGGAGGTGGCGCTCTCGACGTCCCAGCCCGGCTACATCCTGCCCGCCACCTCGGCCCTGATCCTGAGGAGAGCGTAGTGACGGGTCCTGAGGAGAGAGTGGTGACGGATGCCGAGGGGGCGTCGTGACGGAGTCTGAGGTGGCCTCGTGACGGCCTATCCGCCGCAGCCCGACCGGGACTCCGCGCCCTGGTGGGAGCGGGTCGCCAGGCGGGAGTTCGCGGTGCAGGAGTGTGACGCCTGCGGCACGCTCCGGTTCCCGGCGCGGGCGTTCTGCGCGGCCTGCCGTACGGAGGGGTGGCACTGGCGGGAGGTGGAGCCCGTGGGGACGGTCGAGAGCTGGATCGTCAGCCGTCAGCCGTTCGTGCCGGGGCGCCGCGAGCCATACCTAGTGGTGATGGTCCGGCCTGTGGCGGTTCCGGGCTGTCTGGTGTACGGCAACTGGCGCGCCGCGCGGCACCCGGTGGGCGGCGAGCGGGTCGTGGGGGTGTTCACCGAGGTGGGGGAGGGGTTGACGCTGCTGGACTGGGCGCCGGCCGACGCCGGAACCCCGCGTTCCGCTCCGTACTGACGGAAATCCTCCCGGCTGGTTGATCTTGCGCCGGAAACTGGATTGGTACCAGAAAATCCCACCAGTCCCACCAACAAGAAAGGTGTCCCCGCGTTCGCGTCCCAGGGTTGATGATGAGGCAGTAGGCGTCGTCTACGCGGACGGCACAGACTGGCGGCAGACGTGAGCGGTGAGGACTCGGTGGCGATGGTGACCGGGGGGTCACGCGACGAGATCCTGCCTGCGCGCCCAAGGGCGCGAGCGGGTGCCCGCCCCAGGGCCCGCGCCCCGCCGTCCCGGAAAACGAGAAGGCCCCCATCGGGAGATGGAGGCGTGGGTCTCGTGGTCGGTCCCTGAGTGGAAAACGCGCCCTGGCGGGCGTGGGGGACCCGCCAGGACGCGCTTCCTGCCCCGTGTGCGACGGCGCCAGGACTCCGGCGAGGGATGGAGTCCTAGACCGTTGGCTCGCCCACGGAGTCGATGGGGGGACGTGAAGGTCCCTGCTGCCGGTTACGTGCGGCGATGCGTCGAGCTGTACCGACCGGGTCATCAATGGGACGCGTGACGGGGGCGTCACCCTCCTCGTTCGCGATAAAGGATCCGTCATCGCACCACACGGTCAGCTCAGTCAACACCGATTGCGCGGAGGCGCCGTTGGACATGCTCTGGTAGGTGTGGGTCGATCGCACGCGAGGCGACGCGTAACGCAGTAGACGCGTAGCTTCGCGAGGGTCATGCCAGGGCAGGTATGGCGTACCCGTGCGGACCGGCAACACTGGCCTTCACCCCCTCACCGGCCTTTAGATGGATTTGTACCAACGAATGGATGATGGGCCGGTCGGGGCGGTTTGGTCAAGGGGTTGTGGCCTGCTAGAACCAGATCGTCTAAATTGTTGGAACAAAAGGGGTGAAAGTGGCAAGGTCGGTGCTGTATCAGCAGGTGGCTTCGGAGTTGCGACGGGCCATCTACTCGGGTGTCCTCGGCCCCGGGGCACAGCTACCGACCGAGGCGCAGCTCATGGAAGACCATGGGGTGAGCAGGAACACGGTGAGGCTGGCCCTTGGCGAACTCGTCAACGAGGGACTCGTCACGCGCACGCCGCGGCGCGGAACCGTGGTCAGAGACCGCAGACCGCTGCTGATCTATCCACAGCGGGAGCTGGAGCCGCAATCCAGCGGGGAGTTGCGCGAGGCGTTCGCCTACGCCGTCGCGCAGGAAGGCCGAGCGCCCAGCCAGTACATCGAGGTGCTGACGGTGTCTCCCGTCGAGGAGATCGCCAGCAGGCTGGAACTGGCGGACGGTGAATTGGCGGTGGTGAGGCGTCGTCTGCGGTTCGTGGACGGCCAGCCGTACAACACCAACGATTCCTACTTCCCCCGTGATCTGGTTGCCGACTCCGAGATCGCCAGGCCCGGAGACATCGCGCGAGGGGCGAATCGGGTGCTGGAAGAGTTGGGCCATGCGCAGGTCCGCGTCATCGACGACATCTGGGCGCGGATGCCCAACCAAGAGGAGGCCGAGCGCCTCCAACTCGAACTCGGCACGCCAGTCATGGTCTATGTCCGAGTGGGTTACGACGGGGCCGACATGCCTGTGCGTGTCGCCGTGTCGGTGTTGCCAGCCGACAAACATCTGATCAGATACGAACTCGATCGCCGCTGACGAGTTCGTGGGTGAAGGGGTGATCCCGCCGGCCGGGCGCAGCGAGAAATAGCCGCCTCGCTGGCCTAGGGGAGTCGTGCATACTCCCCTAAATCGCCATTTATCCAGTTTTTTCGGATTATGGCCACATTTCGCCCTCTGCGCGACATTGCGTCCTCACGCTATGTGCCTGCGCTGCAACCCATCGCAACGAAGGGTACGACTTATGCACACCACCACCCTGCTGCACCCGCTCTCCCTCCGCAGAGCGCAACCATCGGACCTTCCCGGCGTGCTCACGCTGCTCGCCGACACCGCCGAGTGGCTCTACACGCGAGGGGTGCGGCAGTGGCCCCGTGGCGGGTTCGGTCCCGAGCGGATCGAGCCGCTCATCGAGGAGCGGGTGCTGTTCCTGCTGGACGACGAGCTCAGATACCTGGACCCCGACGAATCGGCCCCTCCGGTGGCCACCATAGCCCTTGACGACCACGCGGACCCGGAGTTCTGGACTCCGGCCGACAATCCGGGGGCGGCACTCTACATCCACAAACTGGCCGTGGCCCGTCCCTGGTCGGGCTTCGGCCTCGGTGACGCCCTGCTGGACTGGGCCTGCACCGCGGCCCACGCCGCGGGGCTGCCCTGGCTCCGGCTCGACTGCGCCAAGGGCAACCCGCGGCTGCAGCACTACTACCGGACCCGCGGGTTCCGCCACGTCCGCACGGTGGACCTGCCCCATCGGTCGTCCGGGGCGCTCTTCGAGCGGCCGTCGGAGGACGTGACGACCACGGTCTTCCGCGACCTGACCATCGCCGAACTGATCAGCGCCTAGACCAGCAGTCCCGAGTCGCTGCGGTAGCAGTGCGGAGAGCGCGAAGGGTGTTGACGGTCGGTCGGTGAAGACAGACCTCAACACCCTTCTCGCGGCACCGCAGGCGGGCGCCGCCGCGGGGATGCGGTCAGGCGCGGGCGAGCAGCACGCTGGCCGGGCGGTGGTCGGTCGCGCGCCGGTCTCGTGCGGAGCCGTCGCCGCTGACCTGGGCGGCCCAGGCGGCGTGCTCGACCCGCCCGGAACCGGGCACCTTGGCCAGGGGTGAGCCGCCGTCCATCATGGCGGGCGAGAGCAGGATGTGGTCCAGCAGGACCCGCCGGTTCGGCTCCTTGGTGACGAAGTCGTCGAACACGGCGCTGAAGCGCTGGTCCTCCGCGACGTCGGGCCTGGGCGTGGCCGAACAGCCGCTCCGGCTGGTACGGAGAGCCGGCGAGGATGTCCGTCACGTTGTGCGCGAGGTACAACTCCTCGAAGTAGTCCTGGCCGGGCCCGTCGTTCAGGTCGCCGAGCACGACGAGCGCCGAGGCCGGGTCGGCGGTCATCCGCTGTTCCATGGCCTTGCGGATGCGCATCGCCTCGTTGGCGATCCTGCGCCGGTTCCGCCCGTCACCGTCGACGTCGGCCGGCCACGGGTCGATCAGCAGGCTCGCCTCCGACGAAGGCGTCAGGGAGACCGTGACGCGGTCGGGCTTGAACAGCAGGGCCAGCTTCTGGCTCCCGCCGGAGTCGCCCTCCACGAAGTCGTAGACGGCGCGGCCGCCGGCCGTCAGGTACTCGTCGATGAACAACCGCAGCTCGGCCGTGCGGCTCGGTGCCTCCACGAGCGCGACGACGTCGGCGTCCACGGCCGAGATCAGCCCGGCCAGGCGGCCCGCGGCCTCGGCGGTGACGCCCTGCTCGCCGTCTTCGGAACCGTCGTGAGAGAACGTCCGCGTGAACGCGGCAGGCTCGGCGTCGGGGGTGAACCAGTCGTTCATCCACTCCCCGTTGACCGTCGCGACTTTGAGGTTCGACATGGCTGCGTGCCTCCGTTTCACGAGGACCGGCGTCAGGCGGGTCCGCCGGGCGGCGTCGTCAGGGCGGGCGGGCTCAGCGGGATCCCGATCGTCCTGGCGACCTCGGGATGGGCGAGGTACTCCTCGATGTCGTGGGCGCGGCCCGCGGGGTTGGCGACGGGGGTCTCGTCCGGCCCGTTCCGCCAGTGGTCGCCCAGCGGGCAGCCGATGGCGACCGGGTCGATGGGGCACCAGGCGTTGAACCAGCCGGCCACCCGGTCGGGGCGCAGCGGCCCGCCGTTGAGCAGCCGCCGGTACACGCGGGAAGTGATCCCGGTGGAGTCGGTCGCGCCGGCACCCCGTACTCGAGGGACGGTCTTCGGGGTGGTGTGAATCGGGGGAGAAGCTCCAGTGGGTGAAAGATACAGCGTGCTCCGGGACATGAGCGGCGTGAGCACGGCAAGCCCCTATGAGTCGGCCCGGCCGCCGGGGCCCGTGCCGCCACAGGTCCTCGCCGGCGGCGAGCCGCACGTGGAGGTGCTCGAACTCGGCAAGAGCGACCTGCGCGAGGTGTCCCGCGACCCCGAGGTGCGGGCGGTGGCGCCGGTCATGCCGACCATGCTCATCCAGCCGGTCGAGGACGGCTCCGACGGCCGGGCGGAGGCCGCCGCGGCCACCTGGGGCGTCAAGGCCGTGGGCGCCGACGTCTCGACGCGGACGGGGGCGGACGTGATCGTCGCCGTCCTCGACACCGGCATCGACGCCACCCACCCCGCCTTCACCGGCGTCACGCTCATCCAGGAGGACTTCAGCGGCTCGGGCGTGGGCGACAAGCAGGGCCACGGCACGCACTGCGCCGGTACGGTCTTCGGCTGGGCGGTGGACGGCACCCGCATCGGCGTCGCGCCCGGCGTGACCCGGGCCGCGATCGGCAAGGTGCTCGCCGACGACGGCAGCGGCGACACCGAGGGCCTGCTGCGGGGCCTGGAGTGGGCGCTGCGCCAGGGCGCGCAGGTGATCTCGATGTCCCTGGGGTTCGACTTCCCCGGCATGGTGCAGCGGCTGGTGGACATGGGACGGCAGCCCAAGTTCGCCACGTCGGTGGCCCTGGAGGCGTACCGCGCCAACCTGCGGCTCTTCGACGCGCTCATGCGGATGGTGGCCGCTCGCGAGGCCGTCGGCCCCGGCACCCTCGTCGTGGCCGCGGCGGGGAACGAGAGCGAGCGTCAGATCCATCCCGACTTCGAGATTGCGGTGTCGCTGCCCGCCGCCGCGGAGGGCGTCATCGCGGTCGGCGCTCTGGCGCAGTCGCCCACCGGCAACGGTCTGGTCATCGCGCCCTTCTCCAACACCTTCCCGCAGGTCAGCGCGCCGGGGGTGGGTGTGGTCTCCGCACGGGCCGGCGGCGGCCTGCGCTCGCTGAGCGGCACCAGCATGGCGACCCCGCACGTCGCGGGCGTGGCGGCGCTGTGGTGGGAGGACGTGCTGAAGTCGCCGCTGCCGGCCACGTCGTCCACGGTGCTCGCCCGCCTGTTCGCCAACGCCGCCGTCAGCCCGCTGGCCTCCGGTGTGGACGTGGCCGATCGCGGCGTCGGCCTGGTGCGCGCCCCGTAGCCTGGGGGTCGCGAGCAGGGACTCCCGCCGCCTGGGGTTTCGGCCTCGGGCGGCCTCGCGTTTTCCGTGCGGATGGTCGGGTGCGGGGTTTTCCGGCGGTCGCGCATTCAACAGTTCGGCCGCCCGGGCCGTCTATCCCCCGACGGAACGAGGAAAGGCACAGGCCATTGGAAGACGATCCCCGCTTCGAGGAGTTCGTGGCGGAACGGGCCGACGCCCTGTTGCGCTACGGCTACCTGCTGAGCGGCAACCCGCACGACGCGGCCGACCTGACGCAGGAGGCCCTGATCCGGCTGCATCAGGCCTGGCCGCGGGTACGGCGGAAACAGGCGCCCGAGAGCTACACCCGGATGATCATGGCCAGGCTGCACATCAGCACGTGGCGGTTGCGCAGGCGTGAGCGGCCGGACTGGGCGCTGCCCGAGACGGCCCGGTTCGACACACCGCCCTCCGATAGCGACGACGGCCTGTGGCAGGCGCTTGGCACGCTGCCGCGCAAGCAGCGGGCCGTGCTGGTGCTGCGCTACTACGAGGACCTGTCCGACATGGAGATCGCCGACGTGCTCGGCATCTCCCGGGGCACCGTACGCAGCCACGCCTCCCTCGGCCTGGCCAAGCTCCGCTCCGTCCTGCCCAGCCCCTCACAGATGAACGGGAGCCCCGCATGACCGACCAGTTGGAATCCCGCCTGCGCGCGACGCTCGGAACCGCCGCCACGCGGGCGCCACAGGCCCCGACCGAGTTCTCCACGGAGGTGGTGTCCCGGTCACGGCGGCGTAGGGTGCGCAGGAACGCCTTGGTGTCGGGCATCTGCGTGGTCGCGATCGCCGCGCCGGTCGCGCTGCTGGCCACCCGCGGCATGGGGGAGGGCGGCAACGTCGCCAGCGTCGCCACCTCCTCGCCCACGTGGAACTCCATCTCGAACATGACCCCCGTCGGGCAGCGCCTGACGATCGAGAATCCCGCGGAGGAGCGCCCCATCTCGCTGTGGTTCGCCAAGGCCGACAACGGCGCCAACGGCTTCTGCACGGAGTACATGAGCAGGTCCGGCGGGAGCACGAAGTCCTGCAGCGGCGCGCCGATCGACGGCGAGACCGCCACGGTCCAGGGCTCCACCGAGTCGTTCCCCCCTGCCGTCACGGGAAAGGTGCTGCACTTCGGCACCGCGCGGCCCGAGGTGTCCCGGGTCACGGCCGTGCTCCGCGAGGGCGGACGGGTCACCGGCACGCTCCAGACGCCGCAGGGCGCTCCTCAGGCCGTCTGGACGGTCTCCGTTCCCACGGACGAGACGGTGACGGCGTTCGAGTTCGCGGGCGGCGACGGCGAGACGATCAAGCGGATCGCGCCACAGCCCCTGGTGGTGCCCGAGGCCGACGCCAAGCCGGTCGGTCCTGCCAAGGAGATGCCCGGCAAGCTCGACGTGGGGCTCTACGAGACCCCCGACAGGAACCTGATCTGGAAACTGGACGGGAGGGCCGTGGGGTTGAACCTCCTCTCGCCCGGCATGGCGGTGATCGAGAGAGGCGGCCCCGACCGGGCGCTGACCGACATGGGCGGCAAGCCCATGAACGTGGAGTTGAGCGAGCACAAGAAGCACTGGTTCGGCATCGCGAGCACGAAGACCCGACGCGTCGTGATCGTCTTCAAGGACGGCACCACGGTGAGCGCCCCCACCGTGCCCGATCCGTGGAAGGTCGGCGGTTTCCGGATGTTCGCCGGAACGCAGGACCGCACCGACGACATCTACGCGGAAGGCTTCAGGGTCGTCGGATATGACGAGGACGGCACGGAGCTCTGGCGCGAGGACCACGAATCCACCCGCTAGGAGCGCCGGTAGGCCCTTCGCGTCGGGGGCGGGCGGCGGCGACGGTAGATCGGGGGCCGTCCCCGCCGAACGCCTCGGTGGGCACAGCGGCCTCTGTTTCCTCATGGGTAGCACGACACTTTCGGACGCAAAGGCGCAGATCACCATATAACCTCTCCTCCATGACCGGATCCCTGCTCGAGGTGATCGCGCTCAACGTGCGCGACGCCGTGGCCGCCGAACAGGGCGGCGCCGACCGCCTGGAGGTGGTGGCCGACATGGCGGCAGACGGGCTGACCCCCTCCCCGGAGACGGTCGCCGAGATCGCCGCCGAATGCCCTCTCCCGCAGATGGTGATGCTCCGCTGCGACGCCAACTTTCTCGCCGACCCCGATGTGCTCGACCGGCTCAGGCGCGACGCCAAGACGCTCGCGCAGGCGGGTGCGGCGGGTTTCGTGTTCGGGTTCCTCGACGGCGGGGGCGTGGTGGACCTGGCGGCCACCGAGGCGCTCATCCACGCCGTCTCCCCGCTCCCGTGGACGTTCCACCGCGCCGTCGACCACGCCGCAGACGTGCAGGCGGCCTGGCGGGCCGTACGGCTGCTGCCCAACCTGGCCACCGTGCTCACTTCGGGCGCGCCCACCGGCGTGGGCGACGGGCTGCCCGTGCTGAAGGCGCGGGCCGACGCAGGGGACGGGTCGATCGTGCTGGCCGGCGGCGGCCTGCGGCCCGCCCACGTGCCGGCGCTGCTCGACTACGGCGTCCGCGCCTTCCACGTCGGGTCGGCCGTACGGGCGAGCTGGTCGGACCCGGTCGAGCCGGGCCTGGTACGCCAGTGGCGTTCCCTGGTCGAACGCGACTGAGCCACCGCCCTGTCAGAGGGCTACTCGGGCAGGGCGAGTGCCGCGTCGGCGCGGCGCAGGGCGGCGGCCAGTGTGCGGATCGTGGCGGGCTCGTCCATGACGCCGCCCTCGGCCGGTCGCCGCTCCTCCCAGGCCCGCACCCGCTCCCGGTAGGAGTCGTAGCGGGCCAGGTGGCAGGCGTAGACGGTGGCGAAGCGGCTGACCAGGTGCGACGGGTGCATGTCCCAGCCCTGGTGGAAGCCGTGCCGCAACGAGTGCCGTACCAGCTCCGCGTGCCGCCGCCACAGCCCGTGGACGTCCGCCGTTCGATCGGAGGCAGGTGAGGCGGCCAGCGAGCCGTCGGACAGCTCCACCCCGGTGCCCGCGAACGCCGTCTGCACGACGTGCCGCGCGTGGTCGCAGGCCGGATGGTCGAGCCGCTGCTCGTGCGGCGGCAGCCCGATCGCGGCGGTGTAGTCGAAGACCCCGAAGTGCGCCGCCGCCAGCCGCCCGCCGAGCGACTCGTTCAGGTCGCCCCGCAGGAACGGCAGCGTCTGCGGCGCCTCCACCTGCATCTCGAACCGCAGCCGCACCCCGAAGCGCGCCTCCAGCTCCGCCAGCACACCGGCGAACTGCCCCAGGTACGCCTCCATCAGCACCTTCGGGAACGTCACCGTGAAGCCCTCGGGCAGCTCGCCCACCCGGGCGACGACCCCGGCGAGAAACCCGTCCAGCGTCCGCACCGACCGCGCGGGATCTCCGTCGGCGAACGACTTCACCCGTGGCCCCCACCGCCGCGGCAGCGTCCCCGCGGCGTGCATCGCGGCGACCGCGTCGGCGGCCTGCTCGACGTGCCCGTCCTCCTCGGCCCCCGGCCGCACGCCGTAGCCGTCCTCGAAGTCGACGCGCAGGTCCTCCACGGGCTCCGCGGCGAGCTTGCGCCCCACCCTGTCGTGCACGTCGGCGGCCAGCGGCGCGGGCACCCCGAAGACCTCCGCCAGCTCGCCCGGCCCCGCCAGATGCGCCTTCACCAGGGACGACGCCTGATCGCCCCACTCGGCCACGGTACGCGCGGAGAACCGGTCGGCGGGCACGTACACGGTGTGCACCGGCTGCCAGCCCGGCTCCACAGCGGGATCGACGCCGGGAAAGCGGGCCTGCTGCACCCGGTACGCCCGCTCGAACCCCTCAGGGACGTGACGCACGGAGCATGGCCTCCAACCCCACCAGCTTGACGCGCTCGCCCCGGCCCAGCGTGCGGGCCAGCTCGCCCTCGGCCTCCTCGATGGCCCGCCACTCCTCGTACGTCACTGGCCGCACCCCGCGCTCGGCCAGCAGCGCGTCGATGCCGTGGCGCCCGGCCCCGGGCCTGCCGCCGAGGTCGGCCAGCAGTGTGCGGACGGTCTCGGCCGCGTCGGACTTGTTGGTGCCGATCACCCCGGTCGGCCCGCGCTTGAGCCAGCCCGCCACGTATTCGCGCTCACGCACGCGCCCTGCCTCGTTGGGCACGGTCATGGTCTTCTCCGAGAACGGCACCCCGGGCAGCGGAACGCTCTGGTAGCCCACCGAGCGCAGCACCATGCCCACCGGCAGCGTCTCGTACTCGCCGGTGCCGATCACGCGCCCGTCGTCGGACAGGCGGGTGCGTTCGAGCTTGAGCCCTTCGACCCGCTCGGTGCCGAGGATCTCCACCGGCCGCAGCCAGAACCGTACGTCGAGGCGGCGCGGGCGGCCCACCGGCTCGCGACCCGCCCATTCCTGGAGGACCTTGATGTTGCCCTGGATCTGGCGGGGGAAGTCGCCGCCGAGCACGACGGCCTCCTCGGGGCGCACGCAGACGTCGGCGTTGGCCAGCTCGCCCAGCTCGCGCAGCTCCTTCAGGGTGAACTTGGCGTGCTCGGGCCCTCGCCGGCCCACCATGTGAATGGCCTTCACCTGGCTGTCGCCGAGGCGTTCGAGCACCTCGTGGGGCACGTCGGTGGCGCGCAGCTCGTCGGCGGTCTTGGCCAGCACGCGTACGACGTCGACCGCCACGTTCCCGACCCCGATCACCGCGACCTCGGAGGTGTCGAGCGTGAACCGGTCGGGATCGACGTCGGGATGCCCGCAGTACCAGTTGACGAAGTCGGTCGCCGCCACGCTGCCGGGCAGGTCTTCACCGGGGATGCCGAGCTTCCTGTCGACCATCGCGCCCGTGCAGTAGACCACCGCGTCGTAGGCGCCCAGGAGATCCTCGACCGACAGGTGCGCGCCGAGCGTGACGCCGCCCAGGAAGCGCACCTCGGGCAGCTCCAGCACCCTGCGCAGGTAGTTGGCGATCGACTTGATCGACGTGTGGTCGGGCGCGACGCCGTATCTGACCAGGCCGTAGGGGGTCGGCAGGCGTTCGAGCACGTCGACCTCGACAGGCTCGGCCGACTGCTTCACCAGGGCCTCCGCGGTGTAGATCCCGGCAGGGCCCGACCCGATGACCGCCACGTGCAACGTCACGCCGCCTCCCTATGCCGGTGATTGTGGTACACGGGCCACGTGTCCCACCAGATGCAACCGGCCAGTGTGATCGATGTATCCCCGGTCGCCGGTGCGGATGAACCCGTCCCTGGCGAATACCGCGCGATCGGGGCTCCTGCCAAGGTAACCGCTCATGACCGCGTCGGAGCGGAGGAGCACCTCGCCCGGGTCCTCGCAGGGCAGCGGACGGCCCTCGCGGTCTCTGATCGACAGGTCCACGCCGCCGCGCGGCCTGCCCACGCTCACCTCCGCGGTCTCCGGCGGGTCGTCGGGCCGCGTGCCCATGCCCAGCCCGGCTTCGGTGCAGGTGTAGCGGTTGCACACGGGCACGCCGTACTTGCTGCGCAATGCCCTGATCAGCTCGGGCGCGGCCGGAGCGCCGCCGCACAGGACGAGCGCCAGGCCGGGCAGGTCCTCGCCGCCCTCCAGGATGCGCGCCAACTGGTACGGGCTCCCCTGCAACACCCCGATCCCGTGCCGGCGGATCACCCGCAGGGCGGCCTCCGGGCTCCACTCGGGCACGACGTGGCAGGTCCGCCCGGTCTGGAGGAACACCGGCAGGCGGGTCGCGAACCCGAGCCGCCCCAGCGGGTACGGCACCAGCCGCGCCTCACCCGCGCCCTGCTGCGTCCCCCAGTGCGTGCCGGCCCCGTGGGCCCGGATCGCCTCCAGTTGGCGGTTGCCGAACACCACGGCCTTCGGCGGGCCCGTCCTGCCCGAGGTGAACGTGATCACGACCGGCCGCGCCGGGTCCGGCGGGAACGGCGGGGGCGGCGGCTCGTTCCTGCGCAACCCGGTGAGCAGGGCCGGGTCGTACGCCCGCGCCCCGCGCCCGTCGCGCTCGACGGGCAGCGTCACCACGTCGAGCCCGGCCAGCGGCGGCAGCACGCCGGGAACGGTCACGATCAGGGCCGGGTCGAGCGTGCCGAGCAGCTCCATGCGCGCGGTGCCGATGCCCGCGGTCACCGCGCCGATCTTGGCCGCGGCGACGTAGCAGATCACGAACTCCGGCCCGTCGGGCAGCGCGAGCACCACGAGGTCGCCGATGCGCACCCCGCGATGGGCCAGCCCGGCGGCGACCTGGTCGGAGAGCCGGTCCAGCTCGGCGAAGGACAGCGAGGTGTCGCCGGTGACCACAGCGGCGCGTCCCCCGAACCTCCGTGCGGCCTCACCGGCAAGCAGGCGCAACATGGCAGCTCCCGGGGCGAAGGTCCTCCTTCTACGCTACTCGTTCATCCAGCCTTGTGGCGTAAGGCTTGTTTGTCGACTTTGCCGTTGGGGTTGGTGGGAAGGGAGTCGAGCACCGTGACCCGCCTGGGCACCTTGTAGCCGGCCATGTTGTCCCTGGCCCAGGCGAGCAGGGCGGCGGGATCGGGGGGCCGTACGCCCGGCCGCGCGACCACGTACGCCAGCCCGGCCTCGCCCGACACCGGGTCGGGCACGCCGATCACCGCGGCCTGCGCCAGCGAGCCCTGGCGCAGCAGGAGCGACTCGACCTCGGCGGGGGAGACGTTGAAGCCGTTGACGATGTACAGCTCCTTCTTGCGGTCCACGATCGCGAGGTTGCCCGCCTCGTCCAGCACGCCCACGTCGCCCGTGTGCAGCCAGCCGTCCGCGTCGATCACCTCGGCCGTCCTGGCGGGCTCGCCCCAGTAGCCGCGCATCACGCCGTAGCCGCGTTGCAGGATCTCGCCGCGCTCGCCGGGCGCGACCTCGGCGCCGTCGTCGTCCACGATCCTGACCTCGATGCCCGGCACCGGCCTGCCCGTGGTGGCGGCGATCACGTCGATCGGGTCGCCCTCCCGGGTCATCGAGACGACCGTGCCCTCCATCAGCCCGTACGCGTTGATCACACGTTCCAGCCCCACCCGCTCGACCAGCCGGGTGATCAGCCGGGCCGGCACGGCGGCGGCCCCGCAGATGGCCACCCGCAGCGACGACACGTCACGCGCGCCCCGGTCCAGCTCGTCCAGCACCCGGTGGAACAGCGTGGGCGGCCCGGCCAGCACCGTGACCCGCTCGGCGGAGATCAGCGACATCAGCGCCTCCGGCGGGAGGGCCGGGACCGGCAGCATCGTGGCCCGGCGCAGCACGCACGCGACGAGCCCGGCGTTCAGCCCGAACCCATGGTTGAACGGGGCGATCACCGGATACCGGTCACGCTCGTCCAGCGTGACGATCTCCGACCAGTCCCAGTAGCCGCGCAGGACCTGGTGGTGGTCGAGCATGACGCCCTTGGGCACGCCCGTGGTGCCCGAGGTGGACATGATCTCGCACAGATCCTCGGGCCGTACGGCGAGCGCCCGCTCCTCCGCCTCCGGCGCGGGCACCCCTGCACCGAGATCGGACAAGCCCGCCGTGCCAGGACCGAGCACGTGTTGCAGGGTGGGCAGCGGGGGCAGCAGGTCCGCCAGCGGGGACTCCGACGGCCCCGCGCCGGTGACCAGCACCCGTGCCCGCGTCTTCTCGATGAGCTGGGCCGCCTCGAACCCCTTGTAGCGGGCCGACAGCGGCACGATCACCGCGCCCGCGTCCCAGATCCCGAACGCGTGTGCCACCCAGGACGCCGAGTTCACCCCCCACACGGCCACCCGGTCGCCGGGGGCCACGCCGAGCGCGATCAGGCCCCGGGCGATCCAGGACGCCGCCGCCCGCAGCTCCGACAGCGTCAGGCGCGCGCCTCCTGGCTCGGCGACGACCGTGTCGTCCGGGTGCCGTGCGGCCTGGTCGCGCAGCATCCGGGGAAGCGTTCCCCAGTCCGGCATCGATCCCATCGGCTGCCCCTTGCGTCGCTGGTGAGCGTCTAGGCGATGAGCGCCCGGTCCCTTCCGAGGTGGTGGCCGCGCAGGTCGTTCACGGTGCCGGGGGAGGGGGTCTCGGAGATCTCCCCGGCGATCTCCACGGCGACCGAGACGGGGGTCAGGGCGCGTACGGCCTGCTCGATCCGCGCCTTCCACATCGGGTTGCCGACCAGGCTCTCCCGTCCGAACGTCACCGTCAGCACCACCGTGTCCAGCGTCCCCTGGCGGCCGACGGTCAGCTCCCACCCCGTCACGCCGTCGATCCGCGACAGCGCCTTGTCCACCCGTGGCAGCGCCAGCCACACGCCCCTCACCAGTACGTGCTCTCCCACCGTGTGGGCGGGCGCGGGCAGGCCGGGACCGTCCGGCCGGGCGACCAGACCGGTCCTGAGCACGGCGTCGCCGAGCGTGGCGTGGGCGCGCGGGGTGACGACCAACTCGACCGGACCGGCCGTCAGGTCCGCAGTGGTGTCCTTGTTCAGGGCGGCAAGCCCCAGCAGGCCGTCCGCCAGCGGCCGGAGCGGCTCGTCCTCGTCCGCGCGCCAGGCCAGGGCGCCGCCGCCGAACGGGTCGGACAGCACCTCGGTGACCCGGGCCCCGAACTCCTGCGCCAGGTGCCGCAAGGTGCGCTTGGAGGCGATCTCGCCGGTCAGGACGATGGTTCCGAGCCCGAGGTCCAGCGGGTCCAGCAGGAACTCCAGGTGCAGCCGGGCCAGGAGGTCCATCGCCCCCGTGGGGGTGGCGACCAGCGTGGTGGCCCTGAGCGCGGACAGCGCGTGGTGCAGGCGCATCCGGCCGCGCGGGCCCACGCTCGCCGCCGCCTCCGCCACGTCCGCCGCGGCGGCGGCCCACAGCGCGCCGGC